>JADFQA010000005.1 GCA_022562055.1 Acidobacteriota bacterium
CGATGGAATTGTCTTCGACACCGTCGCACCCGTTCCCTCAACCGCAGGAGTCCACGACGTGTCGATCGGTCACGGCAACGCGGTGGTGAGCATCATTAAGCAGCCCCTCTGTGTCAACCTTGTGTGAGACGGGTTGTGTAGGTGATTTACTGTCTTGAGAGGGCGATGTGAGGAGAATGTCTGAATGTCTATTTCTGTGGAGGGTCGGTTGGGTAGTCCTGCCGGCTACGTGAGCGATCCGGATCCTGAGGTCCCGGAGCGGGCGAAGCGCCGGTCGTATTCGGCGAGGTACAAGTTGGAGATCCTTGCCGAATACGACGGATTGGATCGTGAGGGCAAGGGTGCGCTGCTGCGTCGGGAGGGTTTGTATTCGTCGCTGCTCTCTGAGTGGCGCAAGCAGCGCGACAAGGGTGCCCTTGATGCGTTGGCGACGAAACCGGGCCGCCGACCACTCGACCCGGTTGAGCGGGACAACGTTCGGTTGCGTCAACGTGTCGGGTGGCTCGAGGACGAGTTGGGGACGGCTCGTCGGGTGATCGAGGTTCAGGGGAAACTCTCAGCGCTGTTGGAGGAACTCGCCACCGGCAGCGCCGATCCGGCAACGAGGGGCGAAAAGAAGTGATCGACCACGCTATTGAGGAGCTGGCTCCGATGATCGGTGTCACCGCGGCGTGTGCCGCGGTGGGTCGTCCCCGTGCCACGCATTACCGGTGGCATCGTAAGAGCCCGTTACCAGCAAGACCGAAAAGGATGCCGATACCGCAGCCTCGGGCCCTCGACGACGTTGAACGCAAAGAGGTGCTGCGGGTTCTCCACGAACCCCACCATGTTGATGAGGCGCCAGCCACGGTGTACGCCAAACTGTTGGACGAAGGCGTGTATCTGGGGTCGACGTCAACAATGTACCGGATCCTGCATGGCGAGGGTGAGGTGTCTGAGCGTCGCCGCCAAGCAACCCATCCCGCCCGCGTCAGACCCGAACTTGTAGCCGCTGGTCCCAACAATGTGTGGTCGTGGGATATCACGAAACTGTTGGGACCGGCGAAGTGGACGTACTACTACCTGTATGTGATCATCGACATCTACTCGAGGTACACACCGGGATGGATGCTTGCACACGTTGAACGGGCCCACCTTGGTGAGCGGCTCCTCGCCGACACGATCCGGACCCAAGGTGTTGAACGGGACCAGCTAACAATCCACGCCGACCGGGGGGCCGCAATGGCATCGAAACCGGTCGCTCTGCTCCTTTCGGATCTTGGTGTCACCAAAACCCATTCCCGCCCGCACGTATCGAACGACAACCCGTATTCAGAATCGCAGTTCAAGACGTTGAAGTATCGGCCCGAGTTCCCGAACCGTTTCGGATCAATTGAGGATGCCCGCAGCTTCACGCAACGCTTCTTCACCTGGTACAACAATGAGCACCGTCATTCCGGTATCGGGTACCACACCCCCGCAGACGTGCACTACGGCCGGGCAGAAGCAATCCGAAAGCGACGGGCAGCCGTCCTCGACGCCGCATATCAGGCTCACCCGGAACGGTTCGTCCGTAAACCACCAACACCGCCACCACTCCCACACACCGCGTGGATCAACAAACCCGAGGAGGACACCCCGACCCAATGAAACCATGAACCAACCGTCTCAAAAAGGTTGACAGGCTCCGCCGCTGTACAGGTTTGCCCACCGCCCACATCATATCATTTGTCTTTGATTGTGTCTCAGCGGCCATTTCGGATCTGGTCGTTGTGTCCGCGGCGTTACGGGTTGGCGAATGCACTTGCCCGGTGGAGGAACGCAGCCATTTGGGCGCGTGTAACTGGGTCGTCGGGGCAGAAGTTGTCGTTGGTTGGAGGGTTACAGCCCTTGGTGATGCCTGCTTCTGCTAGCCACAAAATGTTGGTGATAAAGCCGCTACCGGCAATGTCACCTAACACGGTGAGATCCACCTCGGCGGAGTCGGAGCCAACGTCATCTGTGACTGTGACCTTGACGATGTGGGTACCGCCAAGTGTTGGGGTGAAGTCCATTGACGTACCCGACCCGGTGGCGACCACAGCGCCGAGACGTTCCACTGACCAGGCGTATAACACAGAGCCGGTACCACCAGAAACAGTTGCGCTAAACGACGCAGCAACGCCAGGGGCACCAAACGACGCACCATCAACCATGACACCGATCGCGATATCAGCGATTGTGATCGAGACTGTCGCGACTGCGGACAAGTTTCCAGCGGGATCCTTCGCGTTGTACGTAAACGAATCAGACATCGTTGCTAAACCGTCGTGCGTGTACGTAAACGACCCAACCGTATTAAGCGTCAGTGAGCCGTTCGACACATCGCTAACTAGCACGGCCGTCAACGCAAGCGCTTCGGGGTCTGAATCGTTGCCCAACACCCCGGGGACGGCAACGGTCAGCAAGGCGCCATTGGAAACAGTGTACGGACCATCGTCGACAGCGATCGGATCGTCATCAACGGGATTGATCGTCAGCGATACGGTCGCTGCGACGGAGTCCTGTACCGCGCCCTGTGCGGTGCGGTAGGTGAACGAGTCAGTGAGCGTTTCCGAGCCGTCGTGGATGTAGGTGAACGACCCATCAGTGTTGAGAGTCAGGGACCCATTCGTCACATTCTGCACCAACACTGCCGACATCGGTCCGAGCGCTGTTGCGGAAAACATCGCACCCGGCGTGGCGCCTACGCCGCGCACATCGTTTCGGAGGACGCCCGAGGCTGCAACGTTGATCGAAGCTCCCTCATTGACGGAGTATCCAGAATCGTCCCGCCCCTCTGGTGTTCCGATCCGCTCGACCCAAAACACTTCGTCCATGCGCACGAACCTGCGAATGAACCCGCTAATTGCTGTCTGGGTCGTATGGGACTCCACCGCCTGAGATTTGACGTTGCTCGGCAGAAATGTGAGTTGCATCGATGCTGGCACCACATAAGTCTCCCGCTGATCCCATGTGTACTCCCCGTTCGAGTCGCATTCAGGCCAGGTTGTCGTGCAGGTGGCTGGGTCGAGGTTGACCACAAACGGACCGTTTGGAATCGTCGGACCGGACCAGTTCGGCGATGTCGTGCCCAAGTCGGGCCACGCCCCGAAATTCTTGGATATCGTATGCACGATGGCGCTGTGGATGTACGGCTGATAGGTCGGGTCGCTAGTTTGAACGTCGGCGACCGCCTGCACGAGGAACTTGTAGGTGAACCGATGGTCAGAGTGACGGTCGAAACGAGAGTGCGTGTAGATGTCATCGGGTCGGAAGGTGTCGATCAGGGCGAAGACATCCGCTTGCATGTTTTCCTGGGTGATGGCGGCATGAGTGCCTGTGCTATCAGTTCTGTAGTCATACCAGTCCGTCGACCCAAGACCACGGGAGGCGTAGGTTTCGCTCACGGGTGGCGGAGGGTTTGGGTTCTTGTTGAGGTATCCATTTGGATATCCAAGAAAGATCAGGTCGTCTTCCACCTGCCCGAGGATCAACTGGCCAGCGACCGCCTCTCCCTGGCGAGTCGTGCCGATAGACACGGTACAAGCTGCGTCATCACAACGGTCACCATTCGTCATATAGGCAATGGTGAGGTTGCCGCTCGCCTGGTTGGCGATTCCAGCGGCGATAATGATGTCGTCATCGGGATGGGCGGCAAAGATCAGAATACTGCCAGATGGCACCTCGGCTGGCAGCGCTGGCGCGGCTTGTATGACCAACAGAGCCACAAAGGCTACCGCCGCAAACAACAGCTGTGCCAGTTTCGATTTCAATGCCATGTCCGTCGACTCCCCCTACAAGAGCGCCCTATGAATTTCTCGCCTGGGAAAAGAAGATGTCGCATGTACCGAAGCCAAGCCCTACCTTCCTCCCCTTCACAGTACACGGGCGTCGGAACGGCAACAACAAAAACGCTGATGTATGCGGTAACCAAAAGCTGCCGCCCAAGATAGCTGGATACGTGACGTCAACGCCTGAATATCAGAACCGGGGAGATGTTTGTTGGCCCATCACTATTGATCCGTGAACGAAACGGTTTGTGCGGACGGTGGGACTCGAACCCACATGTGCGTTGCACACCAGATCCTAAGTCTGGCGCCTATACCAAATTCGGCTACGTCCGCCTGTTGTGCTGTCCGGACCACATCGAGAGGGATTCGCTCCCGTCTCAGGCGCGGTCCGAGCCATGTCGTCCAGTGGCAGAGACGGGAGGCTCCGCCTGGTGGGTCGCCAGGGACTTGAACCCTGAACCTATCGGTTAAGAGCCGATTGCTCTTCCAGTTGAGCTAGCGACCCGCGGACGTGTGAGGATAGCAAGGGATTGCAGGTCTCGAGAATTTCCAGCGAGTTCGCACCCGCGTGGGAATCTGCAAGAATACGGGACCGATTTACGGGCTGTAGCGCAGCTTGGTAGCGCACCTGGTTTGGGACCAGGGGGTCGTCGGTTCGAATCCGACCAGCCCGACCAACACGTCCGCAGAGCAGGGCGTCAGCGGTGCGGATGTAGCTCAATGGCAGAGCCCCAGCCTTCCAAGCTGGTTACGCGGGTTCGATACCCGTCATCCGCTCAAGGAATCGAACCACGGTGCCAACTGTGCAAACATGGACTATCGAGCGGCTTGCCGTACGATGCCCCTGTAGCTCAGAGGACAGAGCAGGAGCCTTCTAAGCTCTTGGTCGGAGGTTCGAATCCTTCCAGGGGCGCGTCGGGTAACCGCCTCGCCTACATGGTGGCCGTAGCTCAGCTTGGTTAGAGCGCCTGGTTGTGGTCCAGGAGGTCGCGGGTTCAAATCCCGTCGGTCACCCCAAACTAGGTCCCTGCTCCGTGGAAAATCGGTGGCGGGCAGGTCGCTTGCGACCGCATCGATATCCGAGGAGTTCATAGTGCAGACGCAAGTCACCGAGGCGGGGCCGTTCGAGCGGCTTCTCAAGATCCAGCTCGGCGAAGAGGAACTCGAGGAAGCAAAGATTGTTGCTGCTCGCAAACTCTCCAAGGAACTCAAGGTCAAGGGATTCCGCCCTGGCAAGATCCCGCGCCAAATCGTCGAACGGATGGTTGGCGCCGACGCCCTACGGTCCGAAGCCATCGACGGCGTGCTTCCGGACGCAGTCGGGGATGCGCTTAGAAAGGAAGAGCTCAACCCCGTGACGCGTCCGGCGATCACTTCCATCGAAGATATCGAGGGTGGTGGTGTCGAAGTCGACGTCATGATTACGTTGTGGCCTTCAATCGAAGCCGTTCCTGATTTTGCAGGTCGAAAAGTTGAAGCAGACCTCGCCCCTGTCAGCCAGGAAGCAATCGACGAGCAAATCGATCGTTTGCGCGGACAGTACGCCACGCTTGAGGATGTCGACCGGCCCGCGCAGAGCGGCGATTTTGTCATGATCGACTTGTCGGCGTCAATTGACGGCGAACCGGTTGAAGACGCTGGGGCGACCGACCTTCTCTACGAGGTCGGTTCGACGTCGTTCATTGATGGTCTCGACGAGCTGCTTGAAGGTGCCAGCGTAGACGAGACAAAGACCGGTACCGGGATGCTTCCAGAAGGGTTCGGAGAGCACGGCGGCGACGAGGTGGTGCTTTTGGCGTCGATCAAAGCGGTCCGGGCGAAAAATCTCCCGGATGTCACTGACGACTGGGTGCAGGACGTTTCAGAATTCGAGACCGTTGACGAACTCACCTCGATGCTCCGCCACAATATGAGAGAGATGGCGAAGGCGACCGCTCGTAGCGACTTTCAAGATCGCGTCATGGCCGACCTCGTAGCGGATCTGAGTCTCAAGTTGCCACAGTCGCTCATCGACACAGAAGCCGAAGCCTCTATCCACAGTCTAGGGCACCGCCTGCATGAGCAAGGCATTGATCTGGCAAACTTTTTGCAGATCACCGGCCAGATCGAGGAAGAGTTTGTTGCAGAATCGAAGACCCAAGCGATTCGATCCTTGCTGACTCGTGTTCTGCTCGAAGGCGTCGCCAAGGTCGAGTCGTTGGAGGTCGATGACGAAGAATTGCGCGACGCTATCGCCGGTCTCGCCTCTCAGGGCGAGGTGTCGTCCGAGGAGCTGTACGACGAATTCGCCGCAGATGGCCGTCTAGATACGCTCAGCGGTGATATTCTTCGACGTAAGGCTCTCAGCGCCATCATGTCTGCGGTGGTTGCGGTTGACGAAGACGGCAACACCATTGACTTAGAACCGGCACTTGCCGACAGTGACGGTGACAACGAGAGCGACTCCGAGCGGGGCACGTCGGAATCCAGCGTCGACAATGGCGTTGAAGAGTCCCCCGACGAGTAACCTTCCGTCAAGGCGGATTTGCACGAAAGGCCGAAACTACATGAGCTACCTAGTACCAACCGTCATTGAGCAGACGCCCCGTGGAGAACGGGTATCTGACATCTACAGTCGCCTGCTCAAGGACCGCATCATTTTCTTAGGGACGCCGATCGATGACACGATCGCAAACCTCATCATGGCCCAGTTGCTCCACCTCGAAGGTGATGATCCTGACAAGGACATCATGCTCTATATCAACTCGCCCGGCGGTTCGACTTACGCACTGATGGCGATTTACGACACGATGCAGTTCGTGAAGCCAGATGTTTCAACCTACTGCATGGGTCTTGCGGCATCTGCAGCGGCGGTGTTGCTCGCCGGGGGGGCGAAAGGAAAGCGATTTGCGCTGCCTCACGCCCGAATTATGTTGCATCAGCCACATGTTCAGGGTCTTGGTGGTCAGGCCACCGATATTGAAATCCAGGCGCGCGAAATCGTCAAGACGCGTGAGGAAATCAACAGCATCATTGTCGACCACACCAACCAACCGCTCGAGCGTGTCGAACTCGACACCGACCGCGATTATTGGCTCGGTGCCCAAGAGGCAAAAGAGTACGGCGTGATAGACGAAGTCCTCGCCCCGCGGTCCCTTGTCACGGCGTCGAAGTAGGAGTCGCCGTTGGCAAAGTACGAAGGCAGCGAGCTTCTCAAGTGCAGTTTCTGCGGAAAGTCTCAGAAGCAGGTTAAGAAGCTGATCGCCGGTCCCGGGGTTTACATCTGCGACGAGTGCATCGATCTGTGCAACGAGATTATCGAAGAGGAGCTTTCTGACAAGGAAGAGGTCGGTCTCGACGAGCTCCCAAAGCCGGTGGAGATTTTTGACTTTCTCGACGACTACGTTGTAGGTCAGGTTCAAGCGAAGAAGATTCTCGCCGTTGCCGTGTACAACCACTACAAACGGGTGCGCGTAGGGCGTCGGGCGATCGATTCTGATGTCGAATTACAGAAGTCGAACATCCTCATGGTCGGTCCGACCGGTGTTGGTAAGACACTGCTCGCCCAGACCCTCGCACGCATGCTCAACGTGCCGTTTGCCATTGCGGACGCTACGGCGTTGACCGAGGCTGGTTACGTCGGGGAGGATGTCGAAAATATTCTCCTCAAACTGATTCAGGCAGCCGACTTCGATATCAAACGTGCCGAGACGGGCATCATCTATATCGACGAGATCGACAAGGTCGCGCGCAAGGCCGAGAACCCTTCGATCACGCGCGATGTGTCGGGCGAAGGTGTTCAGCAGGCGTTGTTGAAGATCCTCGAAGGCACCGAGGCGAGCGTGCCGCCGCAGGGTGGGCGCAAACACCCGCATCAGGAGTTCCTCCAAATCGATACGACCAACATGTTGTTCATCTGTGGCGGGGCGTTCGCCGGCCTTGATGCCATTGTGCGGTCCCGCATCGGTAAGAACGCAATTGGATTTGGCAGCCACCTGAGTGGTGAAGCTGTCGAGGACGAAGATCTCTTGTCGCAAGTGTTGCCCGAGGACCTGATCGCATTTGGGCTCATTCCAGAGTTCATTGGTCGGCTACCGGTTTTGGCCACAGTGAACGAGCTTGACCATGAGTCTTTGATCCAAGTGCTTACAGAGCCAAAGAACGCACTCATTCGCCAGTACCAAAAGTTCTTTGAGATGGATGGCGTAGAGCTTGTTGTCGAAGATGATGCTTTGGTTGCGATTGCGGAACAAGCAATGAAGCGTTCCACCGGCGCTCGCGGGCTGCGTGCCATCATGGAAGAGGTACTTCTCGACACGATGTACGATCTGCCATCGCGCACCGATATTGCTCGTGTCGTGATCGACGGTGACGTCGTGCGCGACAAGGTCAACCCGACCCTGGTCCCAATCACGGAGATCGCAACCGAAGACATCCAAGAAGAACGCTCCGCCTAGTCAGACGTCGCGTGTTGGGATAGTGAGGAGTCTTCAACAGTGGGTGGAAACGGCGGGGGCAGTGTGCTTTCGGGAGAGCTGTTTGACGACCACGAGTTCGTTGGTCAAGTCTGGGAGTCAGAAATTGTAGAGGGTACGGAGTTCCGTAACTGCAGCTTCACCGATGTCAGTGTTGCCGGTTCCTCCTTAGCGTCATGCCTGTTTCACGAATGCACGTTTAGCCGCTGCGACCTCGCCGGTGCGACGGTCTGTCGGGTCGGTTACCCGACCGGCGCTTTGACGACTTTCCCGGACTTCCAAACGTGGGTGATGCGGTCTGGATCGCCCCACCCGCTCACGTCGTCGGTCGGGTCCCAGTCGAGGGCGATGAGGTCGGCGTCATAACCGTCCCTGAGTTGTCCGCTCAAAGGAGCCTGGGCGCCCAGTGTTTCCGGCCCGACCGCAGTTGCCGCGTGGATTGCCTCGAGCGGCGTCATCCCGGCGTCAACCAGATACTTGATTTCGAGGCCGTGGGTTCCGTACAAAGGTCCGCTGAAAAATATGTCGGTCCCCATGGCAATCTTGACTCCTGCGGCTACGGCGATCTTAAGCGCGAGGGCGTGCTGGTCGCCGATCATGACGGCCTTGCGGTACGCGTACGGCGGCATTGTGGACTCCATTTCAAGGATGGCAGCGATCACGAACCGGGTCGGGACGAGAATCGCATCCGCCTCGATCATTGCCTCCGCGGCCTCCTCGTCAAGGTAGGAGCCGTGCTCGATGGTCTTAACGCCGGCTTCGAGGGCGGCCATGATCCCTGGTTTTCCGTGACAGTGTGCCCCGACGATTCGCTCGGCTCTCGCAGCTTCTTCAACGATTGCTTCGAGTTCACCTGATGAGAACTGTTGGTGGATGGGGTGGTCGATTTCACTCATGACACCACCCGACGCACAAACTTTGATGACCCTCGCACCTTTGCGGAGCTGCATGCGCACGGCCTTAAGACATTCGGGTATGCCGTCGGCGATCGCGCCGAACGTGAGGTTGCGAACGACTAGCGATTCGACGAAATCGAGCGGGTATCCGTGGATGTCGGCGTGTCCACCCGTTATCGACAGGATCGCCCCGGCACTGTACAGCGATGGCCCGATCAGCGTGCCCTCGTCGATGGCCTGGCTTAGGTAGATGCCGTTGCCTCCCATTTCTCTCACGCTCGTGACGCCACCCATGATCGTTGCAGTGAGGTCTTGCGCGGCGCGTGCGCCGGCGAGCGACGGGTGGGCCTTGAGCGCTAGCTCGATGTTCGGGACGTTGATCCCGAAGTAGTGGCCGTGGCATTCCCAAAGCCCGGGCATCAAGGTTTCGACGTTCGTCGCCGGCTCAGGGCTGTCTGCGGGAAGCTCTGCCGTTGGTCCGATCCATGTGATCGTGGCAGCGTCGAATAGCACGGATCCATTGGCGATCGGCTCGCCGTCACCCGGAATTACTTGAGTGGCGTCAATGCGGGTGGTCATGGTATCCGTCCTTGTTTCGTCGGCCCCACGTTAGCGAGGCCGTCTCTCGGGCGGCCCAGGCGCCGACGGCGACCTCATGCCGAACGCGGGGTTGGGTAACTAGTCATTCGACGTTCGAGGTCTTTGTATCTGTACGACCACTCTCTGTGGTCGTACATTGCTACAGAGCACCCAGGGAAGCGATTCCGTTGTGTGTGTCGGCTTCTAAGTGGGGCGGAGTCGACGTTTCGGTTCGGGCTTTTTGGTTTGCCGGAGTGTTGGTTACACACACTCCGCGTGGGTAAGCCGCTTTCTGGTAGGGACCAACTGCTGTGTAGGAACAGACGTGCGCAAGCGATGGGACATGGATCCGGGGTAAAGCCCCGGATCCGGTGCGTTACAATCCTTTGCTCAATCTCAGTCCGTTTGTGTGGAGACGCGGTGTGATGCAGCCAACCTATAACCCCAAGGCGATCGAGTCTCGCTGGTATGAGGTCTGGGAAGATGCAGGAGCCTTTCGCCCCGAGATACGCCCAGACGGCGAGCCGTTCACGATTTCCATCCCGCCGCCCAACGTCACCGGTGTCCTGCACATGGGCCACGCCCTCAACGGGTCGATTCAGGACCTCATCATTCGCCGCAAGCGCATGCAGGGTTATGCCGCGCTGTGGGTGCCCGGTATGGACCACGCAGGCATTGCGACACAAAACGTTGTCGAACGCGAACTGGAGGTTGAGGGGCTTTCCCGCACCTCGATTGGGAGGGCGAAGTTTGAAGAACGGGCGTGGGCCTGGAAAGAAAGCAGGGGCGGACAGATCATTCGCCAGCTCAGGACCATGGGTTTCTCTTGCGACTGGACCCGCGAAAGGTTCACGCTCGACGAAGGTCTTTCGGCCGCCGTCCGCGAAGTGTTCGTCACGCTGTACGAGCAAGGGTTGATCTATCGCGGTCTTCGGATCATCAACTGGTGCCCGTACTGCGCAACAGCCCTGTCCGACATCGAGGTCGAACACGAGGATGAGGTGGGCGTTCTTGCAGAACTCGTTTACCCGCTCGAAGACGGGTCCGGCA
Source organism: Acidobacteriota bacterium (assembly GCA_022562055.1). Classification (NCBI taxonomy): domain Bacteria; kingdom Pseudomonadati; phylum Acidobacteriota; species Acidobacteriota bacterium. The sequence goes on from JADFQA010000005.1 coordinate 10,771, forward strand.
CGATCACCGTTGCAACCACTCGGCCCGAGACAATGTTGGGTGACACAGCAGTTGCTGTGCATCCCGACGACGAGCGGTACGCCAGGATGGTCGGCAAGATGGTTCGCCTCCCTCTCGTTGGGCGTCTGATCCCAATCGTGGCCGACTCTGCGGTCGATCGAGAATTCGGAACAGGTGCCGTGAAGGTCACCCCGGCGCACGATCCGCTCGACTACGAGATTGGCCAACGGCATGATCTTGAGTCGATTGTCGTGATCGGAACCGACGCCAAAATTACTGACGCCGGCGGGCGGTTTGCGGGCATGGATCGTCTTGTGGCCCGGCCCGCTGTTCTCGAGGCGTTGTCGGAGATCGACGCCGTGGGAACGGTTGAAGAGCACTTGCACAGTGTTGGTCATTGTTCGCGCAGCGGTGATGTCATCGAACCGCTGCTTTCCACTCAGTGGTTTGTCAAGACGCAGCCTCTCGCCAGACCGGCGATCGACCTCGTCGAGAGCGGTGCCGCCGAATTTTCACCACGACGGTGGGAGAACAACTACTTCCGTTGGATGGAAGGCATTCGCGACTGGTGCATCAGCCGACAGCTCTGGTGGGGCCACCGCATTCCCGCGTGGTACTGCAACGACTGTGGCGACACGATCGTTTCGAGGACCGACGTCGTTGAATGCGAATGCGGCGGGTCGGTGACACCCGACGAAGACGTCCTCGATACCTGGTTCTCGTCAGCGTTGTGGCCGTTCTCGACTCTCGGCTGGCCCGAAGAGACATCCGACTTGCAGCGGTTTTACCCGACAAGTGTTCTCGTCACCGGCCCCGACATCATTTTCTTTTGGGTCGCACGGATGCTGATGATGGGGATCAAGTTCACTGGCGAAAAACCCTTCACCGACATCGTGATTCATGGGCTGGTGCGTACCGAAGACGGGGCGAAGATGTCGAAAAGTTCTGGAAACGTCATCGACCCGCTTGACTTCATCGAACGCTACGGTGCTGACGCGGTGCGTTTGTCGCTGCTGCAAGCCGCTGCGCCGGGTCACGACATACCGCTCGATGAGGCATGGGTCGAGGCAGCCCGAAAGTTTGGAAATAAACTGTGGAACGGCGTCCGGTTCGTCACGATGCAACTCGATGGTGCGTCGGTGCCTGCCAACGGTGGGTATCCCGTAAACCCCACCGGACCCGATGCCTGGATCCTTACGAGGCTTCACGATGTAATCGCCGAGTACGACACCCTCCTCGATCGATACCGTTTTTCGGACGCGATCGGATTGTTGTACACCTTTGTGTGGTCCGAAGTGTTCGATTGGTATCTCGAGTTGTCGAAGGCGATGTTGCGGGACCCCGAGCGGGCCGAGACAACCAAGCAAACGCTTGGTGTCGTGATTCGAGACGTGTTGAAGGTCTTCCACCCGGTCATTCCATATGTGACGGAGGAGTTGTGGTCAGAGATCACCGGAGACGGTCTGCTGATTGTGGCCGATTGGCCAGCGCCGCCAAAGGTTGCCGATCCGGTCTCGATCACGGTCTTCCAAGATCTCGTTTCAGAGATCCGCCGGTTTAGATCCGAGCACAGCATCTCGCCCCGCAAGCCGTTCGTCGCCAACATGGTCGACGACGGCGCGGTCGCTGCTGACTGGTGGTCAGAGCAATTCAACTCACTTGTGAACACTGATGTGTCGCTCGGAGCCCCGGACACCCTGGTCGGACACGCCCACATCTCTGCAGGTGGTGTGGACCTGTACGTTGTGATGGAGGGCCTCGTCGACATCGAGGTCGAGCGTCCGAGAATCGAGAAAGCGATTCAAGACGCGCAGTCGCAGCTTCAACGTTGCACAGAGAAGCTCGACAACGCCAATTTCCGCGACTTGGCGCCCGCCGATATTGTGGCGAAGGAGCAGGCAAAACTCGTTGAGTTTGGTCAGCTCCTTGCCAAACTCGATCACCAGCTCGAGCAACTGGGATGACCGATTCGCCGACCATCATCGCGTCTTACGACGACGCGCTGGCATTTGTCGACGCTCGCATTGGGGCCGGCATCAAGCCAGGCATTGAGCGGATCACTCGGCTGCTCGACGTTCTTGGAGACCCTCAGCAGACAATTCCAATGATCCATGTTGCTGGAACAAACGGCAAGACAACCACTGTCTTGATGATTCGCGAGATGCTTGGTGGCCTCGGTCTCCGGGTTGGGACGTTCGTGTCGCCACACCTCCACGCCGTTGAGGGGCGCTACTCCGTCAGCGGTGTACCGATCACCAGAGACGAATTTGTGCAGGCCGTTGCCGACGTTGCTCCCTTCTGCGAGGCATACGAGGCGGCCTCGGGAGAAACAGTCTCCTACTTCGAACTAACCGCCGCGATCGGGTTTCAGCTATTCGCATCCGAAGGGCTTGATGTCGCGGTTGTCGAAGTCGGTCTCGGGGGGCGCTGGGACGCCACCAATGTCGTCGACGCCGCAGTGTCGGTAGTGACCGGAATCTCCCTCGACCATGAGGCGATCTTGGGGAGCACAATTGCAGAAATTGCCGCCGAAAAGGTCGCAATCCTCAAAGATGCCGGTACGCTAGTGACGGGGCGGCTACCGGCTGCGGCCGACGGCGCAATGACATCGCAGGTGGCAACGACAAACGCGCGGTGGTATCGCTCCGGTGACGATTTCAATGTCGAGGGGACCGAACGCATCCCAACCGGCTGGATTGTCGACATCCAAGGGATTCACGGCTCCTACCAGGACCTCACGCTTCATCTCCACGGCCGACATCAGACAGCGCACCTCGCAACGGCCGTAGCTGCGACCGAGGCTTTCCTCGACAGGGAGCTGCCGGCCGACCCACTTGTGTCCGCCGTTGATGCGATCCGGTCTCCGGGACGAAACGAAGTCGTCAGCCACGATCCGCTAGTTCTTATAGATGGTGCCCACAACCGTGAGGGGCTTGAAGGTCTTGCGAAAACCCTGGCCGAAGAGTTTCCCGCAGTTACGTCGTGGACCCTGGTCATCGGGGTTCGCGGTGACCGAGATCCACACGAGATGATCACCTCCCTAGGGCCGCGAATCGGCAGCGTGGTCGCCTGTGCACCCAACGATTCCCAGGCGCTTTCGAACGAAGCCGTTGCATCCGCGGCCAGGGCGGTCGTTGGCGACGCCAATGTCTCTGTTGCTGACTCCGTGAAAGATGCAATGTCTATGGCATTGGAGGGCGTGGCGACAGGCAACGGCGTTGTTGTGGCTGGCTCGCTCTACGTCGCGGGGGAAGCCCGCAAGGCGATGGGCCTCGGGTAGAGCCAACAAGAAGGACCGTACATGGCACATGATCTGGCAGCGAGGGTCGTCTTGCACAATCGGTCAATTCCTGCTCGCCAAGTCGACCCGGTATACTCCAGCGTGCGGATTTCTCCGCTTCCCCATCCATAGGAAGTCTTTGCTGTGTCTGTTGAGAGCACCTTTGTCATGATTAAGCCCGACGGCGTTGCGCGTGGGTTGATCGGCGAGGTTATCGGGCGCTTCGAGGCGAAGAACCTCACACTTACCCGAATGCGCATGTTGACGATCGACAATCAGCTTGCCGAAACGCACTACGCCGAGCATGTCGATCTGCCATTTTTTCCCGAACTTCTGTCTTTCATCACCAGCGGACCCGTTGTTGCAATGGAGTGGACCGGTGACGATGCTGTGGCAGTTGCGAGAAATCTGATGGGGTTGACCAATCCTGTCGAAGCGGCTCCTGGCACGATCCGCGGTGATCTTGCACTCTTGATAGGTGAGAACATCGTCCACGGGTCTGACAGCTCCGGCAGTGCATCCCGCGAGCTTGACATTTTCTTCGGATAAGCCACCGTGAACCGCCGCGTCCCCCTTATCCACCGCTATCGGGTTACACTGTTAGCAGTCCGCCTGGAAGGCTCTTTCCGCAATGAGTAGATGGTTCCCAGGTGCCGGCCGGGACATGGCAATCGACCTTGGCACCGCAAATACGCTTGTGTTCGTGCGCGGCCAGGGCATTGTCCTCAATGAGCCCTCGGTGGTGGCGATCAACACACGCGACAACAAACCTCTCGAAGTCGGGATGGAGGCTAAGCGGATGATCGGACGTACGCCGTCCTATATCCAAGCCATTCGGCCACTCCGGCAAGGTGTCATTGCTGATTTCGATATCACCGAGAAAATGTTGCGGTATTTCATCGATAAAGTGCAAGACCGCCGTTTCGGTGCCCGCCCGAGAATCGTGATCTGTGTGCCGTCAGGCATCACCGCTGTCGAGCGCCGCGCGGTAGAAGAGGCTGCGTACCACGCAGGCGCCAGGCGTGCCTACACGATCGAGGAGCCGATGGCAGCCGCGATCGGCGTCGGGCTTCCCGTACATGAGCCCACCGGGTCGATGGTTGTCGACATGGGCGGCGGCACCACCGAAGTGGCGGTCATCTCACTTGGTGGGATTGTCGTGTCGAAATCCTCCCGCATCGGCGGCGACGACCTCGATGAGGCGATCATCAACTGGGTGAAGAAGGAGTACAACCTCATGCTCGGCGAACGCACAGCCGAGCAGCTCAAGATGGCGATCGGATCAGCGTGGCCGTACGCCGACGAGCCTTCGGCCGAGGTACGCGGTCGCGATCTCATCTCGGGTCTGCCCAAGACGGTGCTACTTTCGACGCCTGAGGTCCGTGAAGCGATCGAAGAGCCCATCCAGGCTGTCGTTGACACGATCAAACTTACGCTCGACAAAACACCTCCCGAACTCTCCGCCGACGTCATGGAGCGCGGCATCGTGCTTACCGGAGGCGGGGCGTTGTTACGAGGTCTGGATCTGCGTTTGGCCAGCGAAACCGGTATGCCCATCATCACCGTTGACAAACCTCTCCAATCCGTCGTGCTTGGCTCGGGAGCCTGTCTTGAGGAGTTCGACATTCTTCACGTCGTCCTCCAGTCCTCTGGCCGGGCGTAGGACACCGACCAGAACTCGCCGCATGGGTTCTCCAGCATGCTGCGCTAGTTCCGCATCATGCTGCGCTAGTTCCGCATCATGAGGAGGTTCGATCGCTCAACGTCGCTGTTCATGATCTTGGTGTTTCTGTCTTTCGTCCTTGCAACCGTCGATGTTAGGTCTGCTGAGTCTGGCGCCGGCGACAGCCTGAGGTCGTTTGCGCAAGCGGCCTTCACACCTTTGCAACGAGCTACCGACGCTGTCACCAGACCCATTGTGGGATTCGTCGACGGCATAGCCAATCTCGCTTCGCTCAACGATGAGAACGAACGTTTGCGCGCCGACTTGCGCGAGGCCGAGCGGCGCATCCAAGACACCGCCGCTCTGGAAGCGAGAATCCAAGAGCTTGAGGCGACGTTGAACCTCGAAGTGCCGGGGGACTTTGCCACGGTAGCTGCCGAGATGTTTGCGCAGGGTCCCACCGGATTCGACCATGTTCGACTTCTTAACAAGGGCAGCGCCGACGGGGTGGTTGTCGGGCAGGCGGTTGTTGACGAGAACGGGCTTATCGGGCGCATCGACCTTGTCAACGAGAAGACTTCTCGCGTAAGGCTGATCACCGACCCCTCGGTTGCCGTTGGTGTGAAAGTCGTGACGACAAGCGAATCGGGGTGGACCACGGGACAGGGAACCGGGTCGCTGACCCTGACGATGTACCGTGCGACTCGCCCTGTCAACGAAGGTGACGGGCTGGTTACCCACGGTGGGCGGTTCCCGCCGAATCTTCCGGTCGGAACCGTTCGTGATACCGCAACCCTTGCGGCCGGCTTTCAGCTCGTCACTGAGATCAACCCGGCTGTCGACTTTGGAAGACTCGGGCTTGTCAGAATTATCGTCGGGTTTTCCCCCCTCGATGCGCCGGAAGAACCTTTTGGCCCGCAGGCCCCGCCGATCACGGTGCCGACCGATGATCCAACCGATTTAGTGCAATGAATCAGCGACGTGTCGGACTTGCTCTCGTGTTTGTTACAGCAGCGGTGGTGCTGCAAACAACCGTCTTCGTTTCCGGGCGAATCTATCCCTTTGGTTACGCGCCGATTCCTGTGATCGTTGTTGTGCTTGCTTCGAGCCGCTACCTCGAACCCGAGACTTCGGTCGCTCTCGGGTTCACCGGGGGACTGCTGATGGACCTGCTTGGAGGCGAATGGCTTGGTCTTTGGGCTGGAGCGCTCACCACGGTTGCCTTTCTGGGGCTGCGCCTTGTCGACTCCGCCGACGATGGCAATCTCTCATTGGCCCTCGGTGTCGGTGCGCTTTCCGTACTCGGCATCGGGTTATTCGTGCTTACCGGTACTCTGTTTGGTCTACAGCTTCTCTCGCGCAGCAACGTGGCGCTTCTCATCGTTGTTCCGTCGCTGTACAACGTGATGATTGCGCTGCCGATTCTCGCTATGACAAAAAGATTGATGAAAGGTCGCCAGACCCCCTGGAGCTCCATATGAAACCTCTTGTACGCCTTGCGGGTCTCGGAATGTTCTTCACTGCGTTGTTTGCGATCCTCCTGATAAGGCTCTGGACAATCCAAGTAACCCTGGCAGATGAATATGTTGCCGAGGCCCAGAGCCTGCAGGTACGTTTGGTGAGCACACCGGCTCCGCGGGGCGAAATTCGTGACATCAACGGCAAACTCCTTGCCGGGTCGCGCTCGGCGCTTGCCCTGGTAATAGACGGAGCCTTGATCGACCCGGAGACCGAAGCGGATCTCGTTCAGAGACTTGCGGCGCTTTCGGATTTCTCGGCGTCCGAGGTGCAAGCGCGGATCGACCAGGCCAAGCGACTCGCCGATCGGGTGACGCTCGTCGATGATATTTCGGACGCTACGGCGCTTTTCGTAGCCGAACACTCGGACGAGTTTGGAGGTATTTTTGTCGAACCCCAGCCGGTGAGGGAGTATCCGCTTGGAGAGCTTGTGTCTTCGGTAGTCGGATATATTGGCAAACCAAACGCTGACGACCTCGAAGACTCCGCTTTGCGCTCCACGGACGTACTCGGCAAGGCGGGAACCGAACGCTTCTACGACGACGACCTGCGCGGCACGCCCGGATTCATCAAATATCGGGTCGATGCCCAACGTAACGTGCTCGAGATCCTCGGAGAGCAAACTCCGCAGCCGGGGGATACGATGATTCTCAACATTGAGACTGAGCTGCAGCAAGTCGTGTTTGACTCGCTTGAGCAAGGCCTCGACTTGAGTAGACAGCTCTCTTCCGCAGGCGCGAATTGTGTGCCGTCCGACACCAATACGCGGTGCCCGGTTCGGGCGACTGCTGTGGTTCTGGACGTGCGAACGGGTGCAGTTAAGGCGATGGTGTCGGTACCGACGTTCGATTCCACAATATTCATTGAAGGTGTCTCACAACAGGAATGGGACCGCCTCACAAGTCTGCGTGCCTTTTCGAACTACGCCATCCAGGGCGTGTATGCACCCGCGTCGACGTTCAAGACGGTGGCGTACGTAACCGCGTTAGAGGGCGGCTTCTATCCGACAAACAACACCGCTACTTCCCATTACAACTGCACGGGCCTACTGACGTTTCAGTTTAACGACGGTTCGCCGCAGGTGTTTAACGATTGGAAGCCGGCCGGCCACGGACCGCTTGACCTCTCGGGCGCCCTCCAGCAGTCGTGTGATGTCTACTTTTGGGAGGTGGCTCTTACCCTGTGGCGCGACGGCGGTGAAGAAGTCGACGCAAGAAACGAACTCCAGCGGTGGGCACGAGAGTTTGGCTACGACGAACGAAGCGGCATTGACCTGCCCTTTGAGGCAAAAGGGTTGATTCCCGATGAGGCGTGGTTTAAGAAAGCTCAGGAGGAAACCCCCGGGCGTGTGCGTGAAGGTCCTTGGACCGGTGGCGACTTGATGAACACGGTGATTGGTCAGGGGTCGACGCTGGCGACTCCCTTGCAGATTGCGAACGCCTATGCCGCCATGGTCAACGGTGGGACGCTCTGGCAACCGCAGGTACTCAATCACATGGTGGATTCGTCGGGGGTCACGGTGCTCGAAAACCCGCGGACGATTATCCGAAGAATAGACATGGCGGAGTCCACCACTAAGGCACTCCTTGACGACATGCGTCTGGTCGTAAACGGCAACCGCGGCACTGCGCGTGGCGCGTTCGCCAACTTCGGTCCCAACAAAAACGAGGTCGGGGGCAAAACCGGTACTGCGGAGGTCATCAAGGGTGAGGACGATGTCGATACGGCACTGTTCGTTGGTGTTACACCTGTGTCGAACCCGGAATACGTCGTCGTTGTGGTGATCGAACGAGGGGGCTCCGGTGGCCGGATCGCGGCACCAACCGGGCGCAGAATTCTCCAGTACCTGGTGAATGGCATTGATGCTGTCACCCCGGTCCGCGAGGGGGACGATCTCGACTGATGGCTTTCGCTTCTCACCGCGAGCGCGAATTCTTCCAACGCGAACGCACTCTGCAGCCGGACTTAATTCTGGTCGTTGTCTTTCTTTTGCTATCGGGATTGAGCGTCGTCATGGTGTACACCGCGTCGGCGCCGCGAGCCAGACTCTTGGGCAATTCCGAGACGCTCGAGGCGACAAAACAGGCGATTTTCGTCGGTGTCGGGATCATCGCATTCATCGTCGCGTCAGTGATCGACACACACACAATCCGAGCCAGCGCCCCGCTCGTGTACGCCGGCTCTCTCATTGCACTCGTGGTAGTTCTATTCACCAGAGCCCATGAGGGTGCGCAACGTTGGATATCGTTCGGTCCGGTACAGTTTCAGCCATCGGAGCTGGCGAAAATAGCGGTCATTCTTGCGCTTGCAGCGTTGCTTTCTGGTGGGTTGGATGGGTTGCTCACCCCGCTTCGGATCGCGCAAGCCCTCATTCTCGTTGCGGTGCCATCGATTCTCATTTTCAAGCAGCCGGATCTGGGAACCATGCTGGTATTTGTGTTCATCACGGTCGTCATGCTGTTCGTTGCCGGCACGACTGGTCGGCAGCTTGGATTCTTGGTTTTCGCCGCGGTTGGCGGTGCGGTGGTTATGTTCCAAGTCAACGTCCTCAAGGGGTATCAGCTGCGCCGTCTCACGGCGTTTCTCGACCAGGCGGGTTCTTCGTTCAACGAGTCGTACAGCCAGCAGCAGTCGGAGATCGCAATAGGAGCGGGCGGGATGTTCGGGACCGGGTTGCTTAACGGCGCACAAACAAATCTGAACTTCGTCCCCGTCCAGTCTTCTGACTTCATATTTACCGCCATTGGCGAACAGTTGGGTTTCGTTGGGGGAGCAATCGTTCTCGGTTTGTACGCTGTCATGATTTATCGGCTGTTGCTGATTGCCGGTGTCGCGCGGAATCAGTTCTCGCAACTCGTCGCGGCGGGTTTTGCCGCGATGCTGATGTTCCACGTCTTCGTAAATGTCGGTATGACAATCCGAGTTATGCCCGTCACTGGGCTTCCGCTGCCGTGGATGTCAGCGGGCGGGTCGGCGTTTGTCGCAATGAGTTTTGCTCTCGGTATCGTGCATGGGATGTGGATGCGACGCGCCCCCATACCCGGTGAGCGGCCCTTTTCGTGAGTCATGGCTGGCGAGGATTTAACCGCGGGTGCCGCGCGTAGGGTCATTGGTCGACCTCGCTCGTGTTGCGCTAGGGTGAGCACCTATGCATAGACGGGCAGATCAGGGTTGGGTCGAGGTCATTTGCGGGCCGATGTTTTCGGGCAAGAGTGAAGCTCTTATCGGCAGGGTCACCCGCTACATGCTTGCAAGAGTCCCAACGCAGACCTTCAAGCCCGCCATCGATGTTCGGTACGCGGTCACCGAAATTGTGTCGCATTCTCGTCTCACCGTCGCTGCAGAGCCAGTGCAGGACTCCGCGACGCTACTCAAAGCTGTAAAGGACAACACCGTTGTGGTTGGGATCGATGAGGCCCAATTCTTTGACAGCGGATTGGTGGATGTCGTCTCGATGCTTGCTGCTGCCGGCAAACGGGTCATCGTTGCAGGTCTCGACATGGATTACCTCGCTCGCCCGTTTGAGCCGATTCCGACGTTGATGCTGACCGCTGAGTACATCACTAGGACCCTTGCGGTGTGTCATCGTTGCGGTGGACCCGGGCTGTACACACAACGCGTCGTTAGTTCAGATGAACTTGTAGTGCTCGGCGCCACCGATGTGTACGAGGCGCGCTGCCGACGATGTTTCGATCCGACCGAGGCCCGGCAGGATCGACTGGACTTTGAGGTTAGTTGAGGGTTGTCAGCGTTGAGGTCAGTCTTAGTGCGCGAAACGCGTGCTACTGTTGCCACAACCGGGCCGCCCACAAGGACGGCTTCTGTCATGGCCAAGGAAACACATGCCGAGCGTCTCAATTATTTTCTTGACGGTCTCAGCGTGCCGGTTCTATCGAACCCCGTACACCGTTTCCGTGAGTCGACCGCACATCCGCACCGCCACGGCGGAGCTTTGTCGTGTGCCAATACGATCGACTGTGACCAGAAGCTCCTCGTGCGGCGCCCCAGAGAGTTACATGTCGTCCCCGTGTTGGGACGCAAAGGAGATTTGTCATGGCATTGTTCCGCAAAATCGCACCGCGAGTGGTGCGGCGGAGTACCGCAGAAGAAGTCGATCGGAAAGTCATTGGATCCGGCAAAAACGCACCAGTAATACGGCGATTTAAGGAGAGCCAGCCTCGGCAGACGAAGCCGACGCAGCGGGGAAGAAATGGTGGTAAGACGGCAAGAAAATCTGCCGACGGTGACCGGTCTCGGAGCGGCGCCGGGCGAACCCGTGAAAGCCGTGGAAGGACTCAGCAGGGAGATTCAAGAAGCGATCGGCCAGGCCACCGCCGTCGCCAACGACGGAGTCGTCCGCATCTCGAAATAGTCCAACCACCGCCCGACACCCCGCGCAAGCAAATGCTCGTGCGCCATAGTGATCATCAGACGCAAATTGTCGTCCTTGAGGGTCCCGTCCTGGTCGAGCACTACGTTACGCGTTCCGACAGGGCGTCGCTTGTTGGCAACGTGTACAACGGCAAGGTTCGCAATGTACTGCCTGGTATGGAAGCAGCCTTCGTCGACTTTGGCGAGGGTAAAAATGGTGTGCTTTACGCAGGCGATATCACCCATCCAGAAGGCCGCCAGGCGCGTATCGAAGCGATCCTCAAGCCGGGAGACTCTATCCAGGTGCAGGTCGTTAAAGACGCAATGGGGCATAAGGGTGCTCGGCTCACAAATCAGGTCTCCCTTGCCGGCCGCTACCTGGTGCTTGGTGCGGGACCCGAACTTCGGGGGATTTCTCGCCGGCTCGAAGAGGATGAGAGGCGGCGGCTGCGCGAGATTGTCGCCGAACTCCGGCCCAAGGGGATGGGGGTCATCGTTCGTACCGCGGCCGAGGGTGCATCTCGAGAAGACATCAAGGCGGACATGGATCGTCTTCTGGTGAAATGGGAAGAGATTGACAAGCTGAAGGACGCCCAGGCGCCTTCATTGATATACCGGGAACCGCCGTTGGTGCTTCGCGTTATCCGCGAAAACTTCACGCGTGACTTTCGGCGTCTCATGGTGGACGACGAGAAAGTCCATGCCGAAATCCTCGAATACCTCAAAGGCACCGAGCCGGACCTCGTAGACAAGGTCAGGTACTACGCGGATGAGATGTCGATCTTCGAACGATTCCATGTCGAGGATCAGTTGCGAAAGGCGTTGGACCGCAAGGTCTGGTTGCCGTCAGGTGGCCATATCGTCATCGACCGAACCGAGGCGCTCACCGTTGTCGATGTCAACACCGGCCGCTTCGTGGGGACATCGAACCTTGAGGAGACCGTGCTCCAGAACAACCTGGAATCGGCTGAGGAGATCGCACGTCAGCTGCGCTTGCGTGACATAGGCGGGATCATTGTTATCGACTTCATCGACATGGAGACCGAAAAGAACCAGGAAGCTGTCTTGCTCCGATTCCGGCAGCATCTCGCCAAAGATAAGATGCGAACTCAGGTGTTTGAAGTGTCATACCTTGGCCTTGTGGAAATGACCCGCAAGAATGTTGCGGCGGGTCTACTTGAGTCGTTCTCAGAAATCTGCGACAAATGCAACGGGCGTGGTGTTCTGTTGCACGAAGACGCCGCAACCGTGGGGACCCCGCTGCCGACTAACGAAGAGACCGCTGAGTAGCAATTTCGGTTTCTCGCGGCGAGTTTGCGGGGCTATGATGCTCCCGCACCTCAGGGTTCCGTCCCGACAAACGCCACGCGATCGCGAGCCCGCCACTTCCGGAGGACAGAAGAATGTATGCCATCATCGCCGCCGGCGGTAAGCAACAAAAAGTATCAGAAGGTGATGTCATCGATGTCGAACGCATCAAGGCGACCGGTGAGGTCACGTTCACGCCGCTTTTGATCGTCAAAGACGACGGCACTGTCGTTTCTGACAGGAAGGCTCTTGCGAAGGCAAAAGTGACCGCAGAGATCCTTGGTGAGCACCGGGGCACGAAGATCGATATTTTCACCTACAAGAACAAAACGGGAAACCGTCGGCGGATGGGTCATCGTCAGACGTACACGACCATCAAGGTCACCAAGATAACCGCCGCGGCTGCCAGCAAAGCCACCACGGCGAAATCGGCCGAGGAGGCTTAACAATGTCGAAGACCAAAGCTGGCGGTTCAACAAGAAACGGCCGCGATTCAAAGGCCAAGCGTCTCGGACCGAAGGTGTTTGACGGGCAGACAGTGACCGCAGGATCGATCCTTGTGCGCCAACGCGGTACCCGTATCTACCCGGGCCTGAACGTTGGCCTCGGCAGCGACGACACCCTCTTTGCAACGTCGGACGGCGTCGTGAAGTACGGTCAGAGCAAGGGTAGGCGCCACGTCAGCATTCTCGCTGACTGACGTTCCGACTCTCGAACCTTTGCATCGGCCCGGATCCGACGTGAAGCCGTTGCTGGGCTGAGATATTTCGGAGATGACGATGTTCGTTGACCACGTTCGCATCCACATTCAAGGCGGCGCCGGCGGCGCAGGTGTTGCTTCGTATCACCGCGAGCATGGCAGGCCGAGGGGCAAGCCGGATGGGGGCGCCGGCGGCGCAGGGGGCGATGTCATCATCCGGGCGGACCACGGTAGTTCGTCCTTGATATCGTTTGCTCAGCACCCGCATTGGAAGGGAGGCAGCGGGGTTCACGGTGAGGGTGACCTGCGCAACGGCGCTCGCGGCGACCACGAAATCCTCCGCGTACCGCTAGGCACCCGAGTCATTCTCGACGATGGCACCGTTGTAGCCGACTTGGTGAAACATGGGTCAGAAATCGTCGCTGCTCGTGGCGGTCGCGGGGGCCGCGGCAACTATGCCTTTATTACAACCCGGCGAAGAGCTCCGGCTTTCTGCGAACAAGGCGAGTACGGCGACGAGCTTTGGGTAACACTTGAGCTTCGACTACTCGCGGACGCGGCGCTTGTAGGGTTTCCGAACGCTGGCAAGAGCACCTTGATTGCTAGGGTGTCGGCCGCAAAGCCAAAGATTGCTGACTATCCGTTCACCACTTTGACCCCACATTTGGGAGTGGTGAGCGTGGGTGAGCGCGAGTTTCTCCTCGCAGACATTCCCGGCATAATCGAGGGTGCAGCCGACGGTAAGGGCCTTGGCCATGAGTTTCTCCGCCACGTCGAGCGCGCTCGCGTTCTCGTCGTGCTCCTTGATCCGACCTCTCTTCAGCAGTTGTCGGTTGGAGAGCAATACGACATTCTGCTCCAAGAGCTAGCAGCGCACGACCCCGGCCTCGCCCGCCGCCCGCAGATCGTCGTGGTCAACAAAATCGATGCTGTCGCGGAACGCTCTGACATCGAAGCATGGGCAACTGACAGGGGGCTCGAGGTTCATTTCATCTCTGCGGTCACCGGTGCGGGCCTCATAGGACTGATACATACGATTGCTGACCGTGTAGACGAACGTGTCCGCGAGGCTCCCGAACGTGAGGGTTTTGTGTTGCATCGCCCATTGGAAAGCGGGTTCACTGTTGCCCGTGAGAACGAAACCTGGGTAGTGATCGGTCGTGCCGCGGAGCGCGCTGTGAACCTGTCGGACCTGACGGTGCCAGAGGCGGCGGATTTTGCCGCAAAGCGCCTGAAGTATGCGGGCATCGAAGACGCTCTGGCCGCAGCGGGCGCCGTCGCGGGTGACGACGTACAGATCGGCGACATTGTTTTCACGTTCTCTACTGACACCGAAGACTTCGAAGAAGACCCAGAGATGTTGCAATGAGGACCAAACTCGATGCGTCGGCGTCCATTGTTATCAAGATTGGGAGTTCGTCGATCACCCACCCAAACGGCGGTGTCGATACAGACGCGCTGCGGCGAATAGTCGATCAAGTGGTGACATTGAATCGCCGTGGACACCGTGTCGTCCTCGTGTCATCGGGGGCAGTGGCCGCCGGGCTACCGGCGCTAGGAAAGACCGAGAGACCGAGCGATATCGCTGGGCTGCAAGCCGCAGCAGCGGTTGGGCAGGGTCGGCTCATGGAGGTCTACTCAGCAGCGTTTGGGAGCGCTGGTGTGGTGGTCGGTCAGGTGCTCCTAACCAAGGACATACTTAGAAACCGCCAGCAGTACGTCAACGCAAAACAGACGCTCGAACGTCTCGGCGACCTCGGCGCAGTCCCGATTGTCAACGAGAATGACACTGTGGTGGTCGACGAACTCCGCATCGGTGACAACGACAGGCTCGCGGCAATCGTGTCACACATGATCGATGCCGGTCTTCTTCTGATTCTCACCGACACTCCCGGTGTCTACGGAACCGATCCAAGAATCGATCCCGAAGCTAAGTTGCTCGATGCGGTGCGTCACACCGATGAAGTGCTCGAAACGATCCGCGACGCCACGACGGCGGGCCATTTTGGCACGGGGGGCGTGGCCACCAAGATCGCCGCCGCGCAGATCGCTGCATGGTCGGGCATACCGACAGTTATTGCTGGCGCCGGTATCGAGCGGGTAGCCCTTCGTTGCGTGGACGGAGAGTCGATCGGGACGTGGATTGCGCCCCGTGATCATGGGCTCAACGCCCGGAAGTTGTGGATCGCGTTTGGCTCACCATCCGAGGGCAGCGTGTCAATCG
Source organism: Acidobacteriota bacterium (assembly GCA_022562055.1). Lineage (NCBI taxonomy): Bacteria > Pseudomonadati > Acidobacteriota > Acidobacteriota bacterium. The sequence continues at coordinate 25,835 of JADFQA010000005.1, forward strand.
ACGACGGAGCGTTCGGAGCGCTCGCGTCCGGTGGTGGTTCGCTGTTGTCGGTCGGTGTTTTGTCGGTTGTGGGCTCGTTCGCGGCTCGGGCACCGGTCGAGATTGTTGATGCGCGAGGTTCGCTCGTCGGCAAAGGCATCGTGATGGAGGCCGCTCAAGCGATCCGCGACATGGCTGGGAAGCCGACGGCGGATGGTGGCGGGCCCGTGATCCACCGCGACGACCTTGTGGTGCTGGGATGACTGAGTCCCCGGTTTTGCAGATCGCGGTGCGCTAGATACGGTTCAGACATGGATTCAGACGCGACGCTTGACAATCTCGTGGCCGGGATGACCATCGTGTACGGCGGCAACAGAGTCACTCACATCCCGCAAGACCTCGCTGAGGCGTTTCGGGCGGGGGACCGTCTCGTCGTGGTACACGACACCGGTGCGTTGCTCCATATCCCGAAGTCAGAACATGACACGGTATATCAGGCTGTTGGGGCGGCGGTCGAATCGTTCAGTGCTCTCGGCGCGGTATCGGATGCCGCAATCACCGACTTCTACGATGTCTGTGCGGACAACCTCGCTGACGACGAGATCTTTTCACTCATCACCGTAGAAAACAAGGCGGATGTTGCGGATGCAAAAGCGCGGGGGCGGTCGACAAGCCGGCTCATCCTGAGTGAAAAGATGAGATCAGATATGATCGACGGTCTGCGTACCTGGCGGGACGCGCCCTCGCAACGCAACGTCGTCACAGAGACAATTCACCACGATGGTTGGCAGGTCGATCAGATTCGCTGCGGCCTTGGAGTTGTCGGGTTCGTTTTCGAGGGTCGCCCAAACGTGTTTGCGGACGCTACAGGTGTCTTGCGATCAGGCAACACTGTTGTGTTCCGCATCGGATCGGACGCCCTGCGTACCGCGCGGGCGATTATGCGCCATGCTCTAACGCCGGCGCTCGAAGCTTCCGGCCTGCCTAGCAGTTCGGTCGTTCTGGTCGATGTAGCGTCACACGCCGGGGCTTGGGCTTTGTTTTCGGACAGCCGACTGGCGTTTGCCGTGGCCCGCGGTTCCGGGGGTGCGGTGTCTCAACTCGGTGCTGTTGCTCGCCAGGCCGGCATTGCTGTGAGCCTCCACGGTGCTGGCGGCGCATGGATCGTTGCGGCCGACGACGCCGAGCAGACGGCGTTCACCGAAGCGGTGTATAACTCGCTTGACCGCAAGGTCTGTAACACCCTGAACACGGTTGCCGTCGTTCGGTCAAGGGCGCACGAACTTGTCCCGCAGTTTCTCGACGCATTCGAGCACGCCGCGCAACGTATTGGCGTGTCCCCAAAACTGCATGTGCGTGGCCGCGACCAAGAGTACGTCCCGCTGTCGTGGTGGGAGGACACCACCGTGACCCGACCTGATGGTGAACATACGGAATCCAAGACTTCGGTGTTGGATGACGCCAGTATCGGCGAGGAGTGGGAATGGGACGGCAGCCCTGAAGTCACGCTGATCGTTGTCGACACGGTCGCAGAGGCCGTCAGCCTCTTCAACGAGTACAGTCCCCGGTTTGTAGCGAGCCTGATTTCGGCCGACCCTGGGGCGCACCAGATGTTTTTTGATCAAATTGACGCCCCGTTTGTTGGCAACGGGTTTACGCGATGGGTTGATGGGCAGTACGCGCTTCTGGCACCGGAACTTGGCCTATCGAACTGGCAGTCTGGTCGTCTCTTCGGGCGTGGAGCGATCCTTTCCGGAGATTCCGTGTTCACCGTGCGCTCACGGGTGACTCAGTCGGACCCCTCGATCGGCCGTTGATCCGACGCGTACTCGGGTACAATTGTCACACCCGAGACCGATCCACCGAGAGCAGAGTTCATGACGAGTCGACATTTGTGGGACGGCGTACCGGACGTGTTGAGCGCACTGGCGGACGCTGGCTACCTTGCCGACATCCCCATTGCTCAAACAGTGTTTCTTGCGGACCGACTTCAGAAACCGATCCTCTGTGAAGGTCCCGCCGGCGTCGGGAAGACGGCGCTCGCGCTCGCGCTCGCGAAAATCAGCGGGCGCCGGCTCGTCAGATTGCAATGTTACGAAGGCCTCGACGAGGCGAGGGCGTTGTACGAATGGGACTACCACAAACAGCTACTCCGACTCCAGTTCGATGAGGGGAAGAGCTGGGGAGAAGTCGAGGGCGACATATTCGGTGAGGACTTTTTGATGACTCGGCCGCTTCTTGAGTCGATCACGAGCGAGGAACCGGTCGTCCTACTCGTCGACGAAGTCGACCGGATCGAGATGGAGACCGAAGCCCTGCTGCTCGAGGTGTTGGACAGTTTTCAAGTGACCATTCCAGAACTCGGCACGATCACGGCAAAGACTCGCCCACTCGTCGTACTCACCTCAAACAACACACGCGAGTTATCGGAGGCCCTCAAGCGGCGGTGTCTCTATCTCCACATCGGGTACCCGACAGTTCAGCGAGAACAGGAGATACTTGCTGCGCGCGTTCCCGGACTGTCCCAAAAGCTAGTCGAGAGCATCGCCGCCACGGTTGCCTCGATCAGGGAGCTTCCGCTGCGAAAACCTCCTTCTGTAAGCGAGTCGATCGACTGGGCTCGGGCGCTTATCGCTCTTGGGATCGACGATCTCATGGGAGAAGATCCGGCAGGTCTGATGAACGTCCTGTTGAAGCACCGCGAGGATCTGGACACCGTCCATAGAGAGTTGAAACTCCAGTAGTGCACCGGTCGCTGGCTGCGTTTTCTGAGGAGCTGCGGGCGGTGGGGGTGCCGGTGTCGATGGTCGAGACTACGGATGCCGCACAAGCCCTCTGTCACACCGATCTTGGCAACGAGCAACTCGTTCGCGAAACCCTTGCAGCGACGTTGGTGAAGCGATCGACACATCGCACCGCCTTCGATATCGCCTTCGATGTCTTTTTCGTAGGCCGCGCATTCGGACCGGACATGACATTGGATCCCACCGACGATTCTTTGGCCACATCAGAAAGCGAGGGCACCAACGGCAACGGCGGCTCGCAAGGTGGTGGGACCGGTGGTGGGGCTTCGGGCGGTGCGGCAGATGAAGTGGTTCTCGATCTCCTATTTGATGCCCTGAGAGACGGCGACGATGGTCTGCTGTCTCGCAGTGTGCGCAGCGCCGTGAAGCGCTTTGGAGGGGTACAACCCGGCCGACCCGTCGGTGGCCGCTACTACTTCTACCGAGTAATGCGGCGCATCGAGGGCACTGGATTCACCGGCCGATTGCGTGCCGCAATGGAAGGAGACGAGCAACGGTCGGCACTAGCCGACAGGCTTCTGGACGAGGCAGTTGCACGGCGGATGGAATTGCTTGTCACCGAGGTGAGACGGGAGATTATCAGACAGCTAGTGGCCGATCGAGGTGTCGCCGCGGTAGCGAGGACGCTGCGCGTCACTCTTGTGGAAGACCTTGATCTGACGAACGCAACCTCGGCGGAGCTTGCCGAGATCGAAAGGGCGGTTCGTCCGCTGGCCCGCAAAATCGCTAGCAAAGTGGCCGCTAAACGTAAACAGGATGATCGCGGAAGACTCGACGTCCGACGTACGGTCCGACGTTCCCTCGCCCATGGCGGTGTATTTTTGCACCCCGTGTTCAGACCGAGGACGAGATCCAAACCCGATGTGCTCGTTCTCGCTGATGTGTCTGGCTCCATGGCGACATTCGCTCGATTTACCCTGCAACTCACCCATGCCCTGGCGTCACAGTTTTCCGGCGTGAAGACTTTTGCATTCATTGACGACATCGATGACGTGTCGGCGTACTTTCGCCCGGGCGTCGCCTTCGGCGAGGCGTTGCGACGCATGACCGCCGAGGCCGCAATCGTGGGCCTCGATGGGCACTCAGACTACGGGGCGGTGTTTCGAGGGTTCCGAGACCGGTACCTTGACATGGTCCACGACAGGTCTGTGGTGCTCATCGCGGGCGACGCACGGAGTAACTTCCGCGATCCTGAAGCGGGTGCGCTTGCGTCGATAGCCGACCGTGCTCGCTCGGTGCATTGGCTCAACCCTGAGCCGAAGCGCTACTGGGACACTGGGGACTCGATCATGTCAATGTACGCGGGTCTTGTCGACGAGGTCGTCGAAGTCAGAACTCTGCGACATCTCGAACTCTTTGTTGAGCAGCTCGTGTTCGATCCGCGCCCCAAAGTGCGTTCCCGCGCCTCAATGTCCTAACAAGGCTGCGCTAACCGGTTCACAGGTTGTCGATATCGATCCCAGGGGAGTAGTCGCGTTGCAGTCATTGCACTCTCAAGTTCGACAGACCTGTGCCGATAGATCACAGGTGTGGCCAAGCCGACGCTTTGCCGATGGAGTGTGCAAACACGCAATGTGCGAGGAGAGTGCACGCGTGCAGAAACTAGTTCTGGTTGTTGAGGATTCGCAAGTTATTCAGCGGCTTATCGAAGTGTGCCTGCGGCCGGCGGGATTTGACGTCGAGATGCGTGACGACGGTCCGACCGGTCTCGAAGCAGCCCTCGAAATGAAACCCGATCTGGTGATTCTCGATGTTGGTCTTCCTGGCATGGACGGGTGGGAAGTGCTTGCCGAGATTCGCTCAAGCGAAGACGCCGCTGATCTCAAGGTGATGGTCCTCACTGCGCACGCCCAAGAAGAGGTCCGCCAGAGGGCTGATGAGGTCGGTGCAGACGCATTCTTGACAAAGCCGTTCCGACCCAACGAACTCCGCGAGATGGCAATTAGTCTCGTCGGTCTAAACATTCTTAGCCGCGGCTAGCCACGACAGACATCCCGATCGTCGGGAAGTAGAGTCGGCTACCGCATGTTCTCCGCACCAGCAGGGCGTAAGGCTGCACGCGCGGCCTATGTCTCCCCTCCGGGAACACCGGCACCCTCGCGTCCACGACCGGATTCGAACCGTTTTGCCCCTGAACGAGCGACGTCCATGACTTGGCGTCCGAGATGTGTTTCTCGTTCGAGTCCGTCGGCGAGGGTCAATCCGATACCATCGAGCATGGCCCGGCGGTCGCTGCGAACGGTGTCCTGTGGGTAGGCCGCGATTAGGCTTGCGAGGGCTGTAGCGTTTTCCAAGGCCTCCCCGACGGGGGTAACTCTGTTGATGAGACCGATGGCAAGAGCTTCGTCGGCCAAGACCGTGCGCCCCGTCAGCAAAATGTCGAGTGCGCGGCCAAGGCCGACTATCCGCGACAGTCGTTGTGTACCGCCGTCGATGAGGGGCACTTCCCAACGACGTTCGTAACATCCGAACTTTGCGGTGTCAGCGGCGACACGTAGGTCGCACCACAGGGCGAGTTCGAGTCCGCCGGCGACACAGTATCCCTCGATCGCTGCGATCGTCGGTTTTGGGGAGTCGAGACGGGTGAACCCGAGCCAGCCGTCTTCGTGATCTGTGAGATCGAACGATTTTAGGTCGGCGCCGGCGCAGAAAGTTCCACCCGCCCCGGCAAGGATCGCGACTGCCACGGTGTCGTCATCAAAGAATCGGCGCCATGCGTCCCGTAGCTCGCGAGCGGTCTCGTAGTCAATGGCGTTGCGTCGCTGCGGGCGATCAATCGTGATGATTGCGACTTTGTCTTCGCGTTCGTATCGAACTGTCATCCGATCTCCTGCTCGACGAACCGATGCGTCACTCTACCGCGGTCCCATGTGCGCGTCTTGGTGACAGGGGTTCCTGCGCCCACTCGTTTTCGATACGGTGGCAACGGAGGGATTGGAACAGCTCGTGCGGGTAACAGTCATTTTGTTGGTATTTTCCATCGGTATCGGGGGGCCGCCGACCTGTGGGCAACAGATGCCCGTACCCGGTGGCAGCATTTTGCGATCTTTCGAACCGTTGGGCAGGTTTGGTGGCCATTGGGGTGTCGACATCGCCGCCCCTGTTGGCAGCACCGTGCAGGCGATCTTGCCTGGCACTGTGTCGTTCTCGGGGACTGTCGCCGGCGTGATGTCCGTTACGATCGCCCATGGTCGCGGGCTGAAAACTTCATACTCGTACCTGAATGGGAAGTCAGTGTCGGTTGGCGAGCGGATACCGGCGGGCGCAGCGATCGGCGTCTCCGGCGTTGACCATGGAGTGGGTGCACTTCATCTGTCGCTTCGACGGTTCGGACAATATGTCGACCCGATGTTCGCTTTGTCATGCGGAACACGCTCGGCCGTACACCCGTTTCTGGCTCCCGAGCAACCGTGACAGGGTGCCTCCCGTCCGCTCGCAGTCGGCAGGTAGTGCGCGAAGGGGTATCCTGCGCGACGTGCAACGCGGAATCCTTGGGGGAACATTCGACCCACCGCATCTCGTCCACATGTTTGCGGGCGAAGCGGCGTATCGCGACCTTGGTCTCGATTTCGTCACGTATGTCCCCAACGGCTCACCGTGGCAAAAGGCAGGGCGCTCCGTGTCCCCTTCGCAACACAGGTGGCAGATGACAAAGCTCGCCGTGGCTGGTGTTCCATATTTCGAGGCGTCCGATGTCGAGATAAACCGTCCGGGATGGACCTACACGATTGACACCCTCGAAGAGTTCGGCGAAGGCGACGACGTGACATTGATTTTGGGTGCTGACGCAGCTCGGAGCCTGCCGTCTTGGAACCGCGCCGACGACGTTCGTGCTCGTGTGCGCATCGCGATCGTGCCCCGGCCAAGCGATGACCGCCGCGACGTCGATGCTGCACTAGACGGTTGGGATTGTGTGTGGCTTGACACGCCCGCGGTGTATCTATCAGGGACGATGTTGCGCAAGCGTGGTCGCGAGGGCAGAAGTCTACGATTCCTGGTTCGCGAAGCCGTCTGGGAATATATCCAAGAACACCAGGTCTACAACGATGGTGCGTAGTCGGGGCGCCGCTCGGGGTGTTGGCTGGACTCTTGTGCTGATTGTTGCGTTTGTCGCGGCTGCGTTTCCTTGGTTGCAAGACCGGTGGGACCAGTGGTCGACGACCCTTCAGGACGAAGCCACGCAGGTGTCACCCTTTTCTGGCGTTGCGGCGCCGGACGGTAAGTCTGAGTCGATTCTCATCATCGTCGAAGATCAGCAGGGTGCGGTGGCTTCGATGGTCTTGGGGTCGCTGTCCGAGAGTGGCACGCCCGTGTTTGCGATTATCCCGAACTCAATCTTCACTCTGTTGCCCGGATACGGCGAGTTCAAAATACTTGAGACGACGTTGTTCGAGGACGAGCAGTTGGCGCGGGTGACAGTCGAAAACATGCTCGGAGCCCGTATCGACCGGGTACTTGCCCTCGGGCCGGGTGACATTTCGGCTGCGTTGCACACCGATATTGATGTTGAGCTTTCGACAGAGTTGGCCGTGCGCGATGAGTCTGGCGCAGTGCGTGTGGTGTTCGATTCAGGACGCCAGATACTTGACGGAGATCAGGTCGAAACGCTCATGTTCGTCCGCGGTGAGAGCGATCTTCTCGACTGGACCGAACGCCAGAGCAGCGCCTGGACAGCGATCCTTACCGCGATCCAACAGCGTCCCAACATTGCTGACCTGCTCGCGCCGACGAGTCCCAGCGCAGACTTGCTCAAGGCGATCGCTAAGGGTCCGAGAGTGGTTCTTGTCCCTGCACAACCGGTGTCGCCCGGGTCCGAAGGTGAAGGATTCGTGCTGAGTGGCTCCGCCGCTGAAGATTTTGTCGTGTCGAGAATCCCGTCATTGAAACTGTTCGACGGCAGTCGGCCTCGTGTTGAGCTCCTCAACGGCAACGGTGGCATCCAGTCGACTAGATCGATTGCAGAGGCGCTGATCCGTGCTGGTTTCAGAATCGTGCGGACAGACAACGCTACCAATTTCGACTTTGAACACACGCTCGTTGTAGCACAGGGGCGGGGGGCAAAGCAGGTCGCCGAGGTGGCCGCACGCGTGATTTCGGTCGACGAGGTCCTCATCGAACTCGACACTCCGTCCGGTGTCATCGACATCAGTATTATTGTGGGTAAGGACATCAATTCTGGAGAGGTTTAAGAGTCATTAGCGCACATCGAGAATCCGTCCGGGCCGCGCAAATCGCTGCAGCAGCGGTACTGGACAAGAAAGGTCTCAACCCCGCCATGTTGGACATGTCCGAGCTGATGCCCGTCATCGATATTTTTTTGGTGGCCACGGGGACATCGACGCGGCACGTCAAGACGCTGGCGCAAGAGATTGAGTATCAACTCAGGGAGCAGATGGACTATCGGCCGGTCCGCAGGGAGGGCCTCGACGCTGCACGATGGGTGTTGCTCGACTACGGCGATATCGTCATCCACGTATTTGATGAGGAGACGAGGGCGTACTACAACCTGGAGCGCCTCTGGGCCGACGCGCCGCTCATTGAGGTTGGACAGATCGCCCAGGAAGCCTGATACAATCCGCCGTCGGCGTTAGCCAACCAAACCCTACAATGGGGCTGTAGCTCAGCTCGGCAGAGCACTTGCATGGCATGCAAGGGGTCAGGGGTTCGAATCCCCTCAGCTCCACCAGAAATATTCTGTCTGCCCGAGGCTTTCGAGTCCCTGCCGGGCCTGCAAAGTCTCTACCCGTCTCTTGCCTTTTTGGAGTTCGCGCCTTCGGCGACGGTTCCGGTTGGGCTTTCGGTGGTGGCGGGATTGAGTTTCTAGGGTTCGAATCCCCTCAGCTCCACCGCACGAAATCACCCGGTCTCGCGGTGATTCCGCTGTGCCAAGGCTGGTCTGGCTGTTGCGAGATCTGCCGAGAGTCCACTCGCGGCAGAACTGTCAGACTACGAAATCTCCAGGCAGACTCGTGCTTCGGGTTCTCCCTAGACGGTGATTACCACGTTGCCGATCTTCTGGCCCGACTCCACATAGTGATACGCCTCAACGATCTGATCCAACGGATACCGCCTGTCAATCACCGGCTTGAACTCTCCCGATTCGATGAGCCGTTTGAGATATTCGACGGCCTCGGGGTCACGACGGGGTATCGGGAACACAAGTTTTCTCCCCCGAAACAGCGGCGTAAGGAGCGCCAGGATCGGTCCGTGCCAGAGGATGCCGACATCCGATGAGATGTATATTCCGCGAGGCTTCAGCAGCCGGCGGCAGCGTCGGAAGGAGCTCTTCCCGACCGCATCGAGAACCAGGTCGTACTTCTGGTCATCCTGGGTGAAATCCGTGGTCTGGTAGTCGACGACCCTGTCTGCCCCCAACCTTCCGACGAGGTCTACGTGGGCGGTGCCGCAGACCGCAGTCACGTCGGCTCCGAGGCTTTTGGCGATCTGGACCGCCGCCGAGCCGATCGCTCCGGTTGCGCCATAAATCAGCACGGCCTGCCCCTTCCGAACCTTTGCGCTCCTCAGCATGTTCAACGCGTAGTGGGAGCCTTCGGTGCTCGGAGCGGCCTTCTCGAACGTCGAGGTTGTGGGGATGCGTGCGATCAGCCGCCCGGCCCGGACCGTCATGTATTCAGCATGAGCCCCGAATGTCCCCTCGCAGTAGCCACACACTCTGTCAGCCAAGCTAAAAGCCGTTACGTCAGTGCCGACCGCCACAACTTCTCCAGCAAATTCGTTCCCTAGGACGGTGGCCTTCGGTCGACGGAATCCGCTGAAAAACCTGATGAGGAAAGGCGTGCCGCCGCGGTAACCGCAGTCGGTTCGATTGACCGTAATTGCATGAACCTTGATCAGGAGTTCGTCATCTCCGGGTGACGGTTTATCGAGTTCCTCGACCCGCACGATTTCCGGTGGGCCGTATCTGGTGCGAACTGCTGCCTTCATCTCAGCGTCAAGATTAGTGGGCGTCTCCACCATGGACGCCCTCCCTGGTCATCGCATGTGGGCGTTTCAAGAACTTGATCGCGGTGCGCCGGTTTCGAGGATCGCTGAATCGGAGCCGGTAAATGGCGATAAACGCGGCCCTACGCGATCCTGTATGTGGTGGCCTTGGTCTTGCGGGCGTCAGGAGTGGGGACGCAGGCGAGCGTCGGATCCCGCGCTAGTCTGGTGGCTGGATCGCTCGACAGGTCCGGCAAGGACGAATTCCGTTACGGTGGCCGCTGAATGTATCGTGGGACGTGCGTTCTCGGCAAATGGCCGTATCCGTACGCTGGACCGCTGTCCCTCACAAACACCTCGCAGGAGCACCATGCGCACCACTACCTTCACCTCAGAATCGGTGACGGAGGGGCATCCCGATAAAGTCGCCGATCAGATTTCCGATGCGGTCCTCGACGCTGCGTTGGAGCAGGATCCGTTGTCACGGGTGGCGTGCGAGACCTTGGTGGCACCGGGGTGGGTGGTCTTGGCCGGTGAGATGACAACCACTGCGAACCTCGACATCGATCGTATCGTTCGCGAGAAGATCATTTCGATTGGATACGACAGAAGCGAGCTTGGCTTCGATGGTTCGACGGTGGAGATTCGCAACCTCATGGGCCAACAGTCGGAGGACATTTCTCGCGGTGTCGACGGCTCGGAAGAGTCTCGTTCTGAGGGAGCTGATGAGTTCGACCAGCTCGGGGCCGGCGACCAGGGCATGATGTTCGGGTATGCGTGCGACGACACCGACACCCTCATGCCATTGCCGATCTATCTGGCACATCGGCTCAGCGAACAGCTTGCCAAAGTGCGAAGAAACGGGGCACTGCCGTGGTTGCGCCCTGACGGAAAGACCCAAGTGAGCGTCGCATACGAGGGCGGGTCCCCAGTCGGCGTCGACACGGTACTCGTGTCCACCCAGCACGACCCCGATGTCTCGCTCGACGCTGTCATCCGTCCAGCCATCATTCAGGATGTCATCACTCCGATCCTCTCCGATCGGTTCATGTCGGACGACCTGATCGTCCACGTCAACCCGACGGGGCGGTTTGTGATTGGGGGACCTGCGGGCGATGCCGGCATAACGGGGCGCAAGATCATTGTCGACACGTACGGGGGCATGGGTCGTCACGGTGGTGGGGCGTTCTCGGGGAAAGACGCTACCAAGGTCGATCGATCCGCGGCCTATGCGGCTCGGTGGGTCGCCAAACACGTTGTCGCCAGCGGCGCTGCGCGGCGCTGTGAACTCCAGGTTGCGTATGCCATTGGGATTGCCAACCCGGTCTCCGTGCTGGTCGAGACCTTCGGCACCGAAACAGTGGACCCGCGACAGATCGAAGCCGCGATCTCGAAGGTGTTCGACTTACGACCCGCCGCAATAATCGACGCCCTCGATCTACGGCACCCACGGTTTTCGGCCGCCAGCACCTACGGTCATTTCGGGCGCCGAGGACCGATGTTCACGTGGGAAGAGACGTCGCGCCTCGACGTGTTCGCATCGGTAGTTGGTCTGTAGCTAGACATGGGCTCATCCAGGCTCCAACTTCGGTACGTGTGGTTTGCTCGCTATCCTGCATCTGGAGGATTTGCATGACCAGCCACCCGCAAGTCGTCGGTATCGGCGCCGCCCTTGTAGATGTTCTCGCCTCGGTGCGAGACAGTTTCGTCGAACAACACCCGCTCCTTGAAAAGGGTGCGATGACCCTCGTTGACGCTGACCAGGCCTCGCAGATCTACTCGTCCATGCCTCCGGGTATTGAGTCGTCGGGTGGGTGCGCAGCAAACACCATTGCCGGCATAGCGTGGCTCGGTGGTCGCGGCGGATTTATCGGCAAGGTAAAACGGGACCAGCTCGGTGAAGTGTTCGAGCACGACCTGCTGGCCACGGGCGTCACATACACAACCGAAATGGCCACGGACGGGCCACCCACCGGTCGCTGTTTGATCCAGATCACGCCGGACGCCGAGCGGACGATGAACACCTACGTCGGCATGGCTCACATGCTGGAACCGTCGGATATCGACGACGCGATGATCGCAAACGCCGACATTCTGTGCTGTGAGGGCTTCATGTGGGATTCGCCGTTGCCTCAAGCATCAGTGTTGCGCGCCATCGACGTTGCCAGGAAGAATGGCACCAAGGTGGCGCTGTGTCTCAACGATCAATACTGCGTCGAGCGGCATCTCGACGAATGGCGCCAGCTCATTGCGGACGGCATTGACATCATCATTGGCAATGATGAAGAAGCCATGGCCCTGTATCAGACAGATGATTTCGACGAGGCGTGCCGCCTTGCACAAAGAGACGTTGACTACGTAGCGTTCACTCGCGGAGCCGATGGGTCAACCGTGTTGAGCCGGACTGAAAGAGTTGACGTCGACGCCATTACGTTCGGCGAGGTTGTCGACACTACCGGGGCCGGCGACCTCTACGCCTCGGGTTTCTTATTCGGTCTCTCCAATGGCTTAGACATCGCCACCTCAGGCAAGCTTGGCAGCATGACCGCAGGCGAGGTGCTTGGACATCCTGGCGCCCGCCCTGCGCGGCCTCTGTGGCAGGTTGCGGTTGCGTCGCAGTAACCGCCGACAGGTCATACCTCGAGTCTCAGCTCTGCAAGGCAAATGAGCAGACGTTTCGGCGAATTCGTCGTCTTTCTCTCTTCCGCAAGCGTCCTCGTGATCGAAATCGTGGCTGGACGGATGCTCGCTCCTTACGTTGGGGTCACACTCGAAACGTTTACAGGAATCATCGGCGTGATACTTGCGGGTATTGCGTGGGGAGCGTGGCTTGGCGGTAGGCTGGCGGACTCTCGTGACCCGACCGGAGTAATTGGTCCCGCACTTGCGGTTGGCGGCGTCGCAGCGGCGCTGTCACCGTCCATCATCGATATCGTCGGCAGGTCGGTGGGCACCGATCCCATCTCGATTGTGTTTGCTGCCGGCACCGCGTTTCTCGTACCTGCGATCGCGCTTTCCACGGTCGGGCCGTTGGTTGTAAAAGCCTCGCTGACATCGTTGGACGAAACCGGAGCCACTGTCGGCCGCTTCTCAGCAATCGGCACCGTCGGCGCAATCGCGGGCACATTTCTCGCCGGATTTGTTCTGCTTCGCATCTTCGGGACGCGTCAGATCGCGTTCGGTGTCGGCGTCCTTCTCGTTGCGGTGGGTGTGGCCGTTATGGTGCGAGCGTCCGGGTGGAGGTCCGGAATCGGGCCGACCGCGGCGCTTCTTGCGGTGACCGGGCTTGCTGGGGTTGTCACGAGTCCTTGCGAATTCGAGACCGAGTACGTGTGTCTGGCGGTCATTGTTGACGACGAACGTCCTACGGGACGCGAGATCTGGAGTGACATTTACAGAATCTCGTACGTCGACGTCGAGGACGGCTCACACTTGGAGGCGCGCTACGCCCGCGCTATGGCACAGGTCGTCGACGGGACTTTCGCAGGTACCGTGCCACTGAGTGCGTTGTACGTCGGTGGGGGAGGGTTCACAATTCCGCAATGGTTGCTGGTTACTCGCCCCGGTTCGACGAACACCGTTCTTGAGATCGACCAAATCATGGTTGATGTCCTCGAGGACGAACTCGCATTTGATGCGAACCGGAATGGCAACACAACCCGCATCGGAGATGCCCGTCTGCTGATTGCCGACGAGGCTGCCGACAGCTACGACATCGTGGTCGGTGACGCGTTCTCGGGCGCGACGGTGCCGTGGCACCTGACCACGGTCGAGTTTCTTGACGAGGTGCGCCGAGTGCTTCGCCCCGACGGTGTGTACGTCATAAACGTGATCGACTACCCGCCTCTGAGTTTTGTCCGAGCCGAGGTTGCCAGCTTCTCAATGGTGTTTCCGTACGTCGGTGCACTTGCCCCGTTGCGATATCTCGATGGTGAGGCCGGCGGAAACTTCGTCCTCGTCGCCTCAGATGCGCCGATCGCTGCGGCGTCAATCACCGTCTTGGTCGAGGACGGGAGTGGCCTGATCGTCGGGGGTGATGTGCTTGTATTCACAGACGGTGCCGCCCCGCTCACCGACAACTTTGCCCCCGCGGATCAGCTCATCAGCCGACGCTAGACACTCGACGCCCCGGGGCAGGCTTCAATCGGTCTCAAACTCGGGTTGCTCAAGGCTGGTGTCTTGCCCGTAGGTCATGTACATCGTGATTGCGAACTCGACGTCGTCCGAATACGAGACACGGTGTTTCACGTTGGGGAGGATCACCATCTCACCGCCGGCCGAGACCACCAGGTTGCGCGGATTTTCGGCATCCTTCTCGACGAAATGTACGGTGCCTGCAGCCACCCGCAATTTGGCCCAGCACGTCGTTGCATGATCCGTCAGGAGGCGAGTGGGGACGGTGTCGGATGTGAACCACGGCGTCGTGCGACCCTCGACAAGACCGTCCGGCAAGGTGACGCTGTTCATACTGGTCCTTCCTCTATTGCCAGTATGGCCCACAACGCCAGTGAGAACCAATGGTTTTCTTCGCGCGCCGATGCGGGGTTCACGATTCGTCGGACGGTTGGTACCCTTGCAGCTTCGCAAAGACGGACGGACCATGGCGTCATACGACATTTCAGCGATCGAGAAGAAGTGGCAGGACCGCTGGGAAATCGCGGGAACTTCGCGTGTATCGAAAGATTCGGACCGGCCGAAATTCTACAACCTTCAGATGTACCCGTACCCGTCGGGCGAGCTGCACATGGGTCACTTGCGCAACTACACCTACACTGACCTGTTGAGCCGCTATAAGACAATGCGCGGTTACAACGTGCTCGCTCCGATGGGGTGGGACTCCTTTGGCCTGCCAGCCGAGAACGCCGCAATCAAAACCGGGATTCACCCACGGGACTTCACTGAAACGCAGATCGTGAAGATGAAACAACAGCTGCGTCGTCTCGGGAACGTGTACGACTGGGACCGTGAGGTGGCGACTCACCGTCCGGGCTACTACCGCTGGACACAATGGATCTTTCTCCAGCTTTTTAACAAGGGATTGGCATACAAGAGCGATGCTCCGGTCAACTGGTGTCCGCAGGACCAGACGGTGCTCGCAAACGAGCAGGTCGTCAACGGCGAATGTGAACGGTGTGGGACCGTTGTTGTCAAGAGAGTCTTGTCGCAGTGGTTCTTCAAGATCACCGAGTATGCCCAACGGTTGCTCGACGACCTGGACACACTTCAAGACTGGCCTGACCGTGTTCGCACGATGCAACGAAACTGGATCGGGCGATCAGAAGGTGCCCAGTTTTCAATGGACATCGCTGAACACCCTGAAGCGTCTGTCGAGGTGTACACCACCCGCCCGGACACAACGTTTGGCATGACGTTCGTCGTTCTTGCCCCCGAACATCCGCTTGTCGAGCAGCTCACCGTGGGGACCGACTTCGAAGCCCCAACCCGTGCCTTTGTGGCAGAGGTTTCGAAGGCTTCCGAGATCGATCGGATGTCCGCGGGTGCCGACAAACGTGGGATGTTCATCGGCGTCCATTGCACCAACCCAGTCAACGGTCGCCAGATCCCGGTATACATTGCGGACTACGTGCTCATGGGGTATGGGACCGGTGCAATCATGGCCGTCCCCGGCCAGGACCAAAGAGACTGGGACTTCGCTACGAAGTTCGGCATCGAGATCATCCGCACAGTGCAGCCGCCTGGTGATTTTGACGGTGAGGCATATACGGGCGACGGCCTTGTGATCAACTCAGAGTTCCTCGACGGTCTCGACATGAAAGCCGCCAAAGCCAAGATCATCGACTGGTTTGAGGAGCGGGGGAGCGGGGAGCGCACTGTCAATTTCAGGCTACGAGACTGGCTGATCTCTCGCCAACGGTACTGGGGTTGCCCGATACCGATCGTGCACTGCAAGACCTGCGGCGCGGTCCCGGTCCCCGAGGACCAGCTTCCGGTGCTGCTGCCAGACGTTGAAGACTACAAACCGAAAGGCAAGTCGCCGCTTGCCGCGGTAGAGTCTTTTGTGCACACGTCTTGTCCGCAATGCGATGGACCCGCTCTGCGCGAGACAGACACGATGGACACATTCGTCGATTCGTCGTGGTACTTCCTGCGGTACACCGACGCCCTCAACGAGGCAGCCCCATTTGATCGCGACGATGCCGACTACTGGATGGGAGTCGACCAATACATCGGCGGTGTCGAACACGCAATATTGCACCTGCTCTACGCGCGGTTTTTCACGAAGGTGTTCAACGACCTTGAAATGGTGTCGGTGACTGAGCCGTTCAAGGCTCTGTTCACCCAAGGGATGATCATCAAGGACGGCGCGAAGATGTCGAAGTCGAAGGGTAACGTCATCTCGCCCGACCGCTACTACGAGCGCTACGGCGCGGACTCCATCAGGTTGTACGAGCTGTTTATCGGTCCCGCGACCGACGACGCCGTGTGGAACGACAATGGTGTCGAAGGTACCTCAAGGTTTCTCGATCGTATCTGGCGGATGGGCACTGGCGCACTCGGCACCTTGGTCGAACGAGAGACCAATCAGACGGATGCCGAGATCATCAAAGTCGTGCACCGCACCGTGAAGAAAGTGACGCGCGATATCGACCGGTTTGCATTCAACACTGCGGTTTCTGCGTTGATGGAATGTTCGAATGCCTTGGCCTCTTGGATGCGGTCCGACGATGGTGGCAACAGGTCCGTGTTCGATTCTGTCTTCCCGATGATCGTCAAGGTTCTCGCCCCCATGGCTCCACACGTGACGCACGAGTTGTGGGAGCGTGCAGGGAACGAGACCATGCTTGCGACCGAACCCTGGCCAGAATGGGATGAAGCGCTGGTCGCGGTCGACACCGTAACTCTTGTGATCCAGGTCAACGGCAAGCTGCGAGACCGTATCGACGTGCCAGTCGAAATCACTAAGGACGAGGTGACGGATTTGGCGCTGAAATCTGCAAAGGTCCAGGCGATCCTTGACGGCGCGGAGCCGCGCATGGTAATCGCTAAGCCTCCTAAGATCGTAAACGTCGTCATCTGATGGTCAGTCGGCCGTCGTTCTCTGCCAACGAGCCGATTCTCCGCGCCGGAGTGTCGTTGGAAGCCGTCCGAGCTGCGCTGCCGCTAGTCGACCCCGAAGCCGTTCTGATTCGCCAGGCCGGCTTGCTGATGCGGCGCACATGGGCGCCCGGCATATTTGCCGTCACGCTGCCGTGGGGGGTGTACGCCCATCCCAGGGTGATGTGGTGGTGGACCAGCGCGACACACGACGACGACCTCGTCGAACTGATCATTCATGAGCTCGTACACATTCAGCAACTGCGTTCGAACGGGACCGCAACACACGCGTTCAGATACGCCCGCGACTACCTGTCCGGCCGCAGCAAAGGCAAGACGCACCAAGAGGCATACGTCGGGATCCCTGCCGAAGTTGAAGCACGTGCGCTGGCGCACGAAATCGTCACACGTGGCTGAGCACGCTGGCGACGAACTCGCTACGGACCACCGGTTCCTTTCGGGGACCATGTGGTCGCTTTCGGCGGTGTTCGGGGCCGTCATCGGAGGTTTCTTCGGGGCCGTTGTCGTCTTCGCCGCTGTTGGTAGGTTGGCCGACGAGACCGTCGGCGTCGCGATTACAGCGGGAATGCAGCTCGTTACGTCGGCGGGCATCCTCTACGTACTGTCGCGCGGATGGCGTACCGACGATTTTCCGCGCTCCGTCGGCCTCGTTGTGAAGCTCCATGACTGGTGGGCTTTCTTCGCGGGTTTTGCGCTCCAGATAGCCATCGTCCTGGCTGTTGTTGCTCCCACCCTCGCGCTGCTGGGGATCGAGCAGCCGGAGCAACAACAGATAGCCCAAATCATCGAGTCCTCGGCGAGCAAGTCAGGATTGATAGGACTGCTGTTCGTGACCGTTGTACTTGCGCCAGTCGTCGAAGAGGTTCTTTACCGGGGCGTGCTGCTGCGTGCAATCCTTCGCCTTGGATTGCGAGATCGGGCCGCAATCGTGATCTCGGCAGCGGTATTTGCCAGCATTCACCTTGTTGATCCGCAGGCCGCGATTGTGGTGCCTGGCTTGTTTGTCCTCGGTCTCGTGCTCGCGCGCGTGACGCTGAAGACTGGCGATCTGTCGCGCGCAATCCTGTTGCACGCGGGGGTGAATTCGTTGGCGGCGATCGCGCTAATTCTTTCGTAGCGAAGCTTAGGAGCGCACCGCTCTGGAAGCGATCGTTCGAGTCTGGTAGGTGTAGGGGTGCGGGTCTCGTGTGGTGGGTACGGAGAACTTCCATAGACTCCTCCTCTTTGCGAAACGGTATCGGAGCTGCCGCCCTGGTGGCCGCCGCCCTATTGGGTGGAGTTTGGTATGGGCTGCCGCAATCAGCACCAATACGTGCGCCGGTTACAACTTCGGGTGAAAGTGGCGCCGTCGTACGATCCGTCGTCACGGTGCATGTGTCTGGGCAGGTGGTTTCTCCCGGTTTGGTCTTGCTTCCGGGTGATGCACGGGTGGCGGACGCGGTCGCCGCCGCAGGAGGCGCGACACGGTGGGCGGCACTAGATCAGCTCAACCTTGCGCAACCGATTCGCGACGGCGAACGTCTTGTGGTGCCCGATGCTCGGCGCCTCCTTGAAGGAGCAGATCACGGCACGCCCTCTGGTTCTTCGGCCGTGGACCTAAACGCCGCGACCGCAGTTGAACTGCAAACTCTCACAGGCGTCGGCCCGGTGTTGGCCGAGAGGATCGTTGCCTATCGAGAAGCGACCGACGGATTCGACACCGTAGAGGGCCTGCTCGACGTGCCGGGTATCGGCGAGGCGAAGCTCGCCGCGATGCGTGACGACATCATTGTCCGGTAGCTTGTACCGTGAGCGCAACCGAATTCGCACACCGGGCGAACGACAGCAGCGTCAGTTCGTCGTAGCTGTCCTGGTTGTCTGGCTGGCGTCCGCGGCAGGGCAGACCGGGACTCAGTTCTATATCGGGGCTGTGTCCGTGGTCATCGGCGCGCTTGCAATCCTGGGGCGGAGACTTCTCGCCGTTCTGTGTCTGGTCGGTGTTCTCACAGGCATGGCCGCCGGACAACGGGCCCTGGTCGCGGCGGCTGCTGAGTGGGATGGAGTCGGGGTCGTGACCGGCACCGTCGTACTGACAACCACATCGCCCGAGATCGGTTTTCTGCTTCGGCCGACGATGCTCGATCGTGACGACGTTGTCACACGGTGGAGCGGCCAGGTGATGTTCGTTGTCGCTGACACGGTGCCGGCCGTCGACGCGATAGTGGCTGTTCGCGGTGCATCCACGAACAGGCCCCGATGGGTCGGGGGTCGCACCATCACAACGACGGTGCGATCGCGGCATGTCGAGATTGTCGCGCCACCACGGCCATGGTTTGTGGTCGGGAACAACATCCGGTCCAGAGTGGGTGAGGTTGTGACAGCCTCGCAACGACCCGGTGCGGGGCTGCTGCTCGGATTCCTCACTGGGGACACCTCACACATCTCGAAGCGAACCCTCGACGACATGAAACGTAGCGGGCTCACCCACGTCGTCGCGGTATCGGGGAGCAATGTTGCGCTGTTCCTCACCGGGATTTGGTTGGTCGCCAGCGCGTTGCGATTGTCAGCCACCCTACGACATGTGTTGAGCGTTGTCGGAGTCTGGGCCTTCGTCATAGCAACGCGCTGGGAGCCATCGGTAATTCGTGCATCAGTGATGGTCAGCCTGGTGCTGCTCGCTCGACTCGTGGGTGTGCCGCTTGATGGCGTCCGAGCGTTGTCCCTCGCCGTCATAGCCTCATTACTTGTCGCGCCAGAGCTTGCCGGCAACGTCGGTTTCCAGCTTTCGGTTGCTGCGACCGCCGGGATCATGTTGTCGGGCGTACTTTGGCGGGGGCGCACGCCGTCATGGTTGTGGCGACCTCTAGCCGTAGCTGTTGCGGCACAGGGCGCGGTCATGCCGATCCTCCTATGGCAGTTTGGTGCGGTGCCCCTGATAAGTCCGCTGGTGAACGTGGTCGCTGGTCCCGTGGTCGCAGTTTCCACGGCCGCCGGTGCGCTCGGTGCCGTTGCTGGGAATGCCATTCTCGTCGACGTCGGATCTCGGGGTGCAGAAATCGTGATCTGGTTCGCAGCGTTCGCTGCTCGATGGCCGCAGCTTTCCGTGGCCGGTGTTGGTGCTGTGGCCAGTGTCGTGTTCCTATTGCGGTGGCGGCGGTTCGCGTGGGTGACCGCAATCGCGGTGCTTGTCGCTGTTGCTGTCCTCACGCGTCCGGTCGGTCCACCGAGCGAGCCAACGGCAACATTCTTGAACGTCGGTCAGGGAGACGCGACGCTGCTCCGCTCACCCGACGGGGCCGTAGTGCTCATCGACGGCGGGGCGGACCCTTCGGTGTTGCTCACAGCGCTACGCAAGCGCGGGGTCGATCGTCTTGACCTTGTCATCGGCACCCATGCCGACTCTGACCATATTGGTGCGCTCGTCGATGTCATAGCGACGTTGCAAGTGAAGCGAATGTGGGTTCCCGCAATGCAGCCGTCCGCACCGCTTATGAGCGAGCTCATTGCTACCGCGCGGCGGCGAGGAGTGTACATCGAAGAGGTCCAAGTGGGGGATCTCATCACAGTGGGGGAATTTTCGTTGCGGGTACTCGGCCCTTCGCGGCGTTTCAAAGCCGAAAATGACGGCTCGGTAGTCACGTGGGTAACGGCAGATGGAGTGTCGCTCCTGCTCGCGGGGGATATCGGAGGGTTCGGTCAAGCGGAGCTTCCACCGCTACATCCTGATCTGTTGCTCGTGCCGCACCACGGGTCGAACACCACCGATCTTGCGTGGCTTGAGCAGACGGCAACTGGTGTACCCGTCGTGATAAGCGTCGGCGACAACGACTACGGGCACCCAACATCGGATGTGCTCGAAGCACTCTCTCGGGCAGGCGCCGTCGTCTACCGAACCGACATCGAGGGTGATATCGTCATGGCGTTCTCATCCGGCGAGGAGTAAGCCGTCCACCATGCCCGAATCCGTAACACCGGACGTCCCGATTCTGACAATTCTTGGTCCGCGTGACGCAGGCCCAGGTGAACGAAGCCAGATGCTGGAGAAAGCCCGCGAAGTGCTCAAGAGTTACGGAGCGGATGAGATCACCCGAGTCGATGTGCCCGCCAAGGGCGCCGGGGAGGAGTCGGAGACGAGCACTTTACGGGTCCCCATCCAGAACGCAGTCCCCGCGTTCCAGAGTGGGTCATTGTTCGGCGAGCGAACGGGTGTCCTCGTGATGGATGCCCAACAACTCTTGAAAGCTGAGGCCATAGTCCTCGCCGATCTCTGTACGGTTCTCGACGGTGATGCGGTGGTCGTGGTGTTTGTGTCTGCCGGGGCGATACCTGCGCCGCTCGGCGGCAAGCTCAAAAAGATTGCCCAATCAATCACGATCAAGAAGATGCGCGAACGCGACGCTTCTGACTGGTTGCACCAGGCCGCGCGGGACCGAGGTGTTCGGGTCACCAAGGGTGCGACTGCTGCTTTTGTCCAGAGGTTCGGCTCCAATATCGCTGCCATGGGTCAGGCGCTTGATCAGCTCGCCATCGATCACGACGAGATCACCGAGGACGTAGTTCTCGATCGTTTCCGTGAACGCCCCGATGAGCCGATGTGGTACTACGCCGACGCATTGGCCGCCGGTGACCACGGCGTGGCACTGCGTCGTCTGTCCGATTTTCTCATCCACGGCCACCCCCTCCAGCTACTGGCATTTATTGAAAACGACCTCAAGCGCCGTTCGCTGGCCGCAGCGGCACCTGACCAAACAACGTTTGCTCAGTGGGTCGGACAGAGCGCCGAGTCCTACCCGGTGAAGAAAGCCTGGCAACGTCGGTCGCATGTGGGTTCATCCAATCTTGCGCTCGCACTCAGTGCAGTAGCGCGCGCCGACCTGACCCTTAAAACAGCGCCGGAAGTGACCCACCGAGTGACGATGGAACGTCTCACAGTTGCCTTGTCAAGATGGTACGGCCGCCCGAACAGATAGCCCATCCAACGCGTTTTACCCCTCGTAGACGCGGACTGACTTCACTTCATACGAGAACGTTCCGCCTGGGGCCTCGTACGTGACGGTGTCGCCAGGGCGGGCGCCGAGCAGCGCGGCGCCGAGAGGGGAATCAGGGGAAGCGAGGATGAAGCCTTTGACCTTGTTTTCGGCTGGGGCGACAAAGAACTCCATCTCATCTCCGTCTTCGTCAACGACTGTTGCCACGGTGCCGATCTCGACGGCACCTGAGTCGAGAGGCTCGTGTACTTCAGCGGTGTTGAGAATGTGATCAACAAGACGGATGCGGGCCTCCATGAGACCCTGATCGTTCTTTGCAGTGTCGTATTCGGCGTTTTCGCGTAAGTCGCCGTGGGCGCGCGCCTCCGCGATGCGCTTTTCTATCGCTCTTCGGCCATCGGTGGTTAGGTGTGCGAACTCTTCCTGCAGGTTCTTGTGTGCCGCAGGCGTGAGCCAGGTGGTTTTCTCATCGAACATGAGAACCTCCAAAGTGAAGTTGAGCGGCTCTAGCCGAGGCGGCTGCGAACCTGTGCCGTCAGACGCGATTTGCGTCGGGCGGCCGTGGTGCGGTGCAGCAATCCCTTGGACACTGCTGAGTCGATGCGCTTTTGAGCAAGTCGAAGTGCTTCCTCAGCGGCCGCAGCGTCACCGCTGTCGGCAGCAAGAAGGGCGCTATTTGCCCGTGTCTTAAGCTCCGAGCGGAGTGCGCGATTGCGATCAGTGCGGCCGACCGTCTGACGGTTGCGCTTCTTCTGTGACTTGATGTTGGCCATAGGAAATTCCCTCAAAGCGTGGTGGAACGTCCAGAACAATAGCATCTCTAGACCCGACGGTACAATGCTGCGTCCCCGATCCCGGTTCTCATGACTGATCCATCGCGTATTCGCAACTTCTCAATCATTGCGCACATCGATCACGGCAAGTCGACGCTTGCCGATCGGTTGCTGGAGCGAACCGGTGCCATCACCGAGCGCGAAATGCGCGACCAGGTCCTCGACACGATGGACATCGAGCGGGAGAGGGGTATCACTATCAAGGCGAACGCCGTGCGAATACGTTTCACTGCAGCCGACGGCGAGACGTACGATCTCAACCTGATCGACACCCCGGGCCATGTTGACTTTTCTTACGAGGTCTCTCGGTCGCTCGAAGCGTGCGAGGGTGCGTTGCTACTTGTCGATGCGTCCCAGGGCATCGAGGCGCAGACTCTGGCGAACGCTTACCTCGCAATCGAGGGTGGGCTCGAAATCATCCCCGTCCTTAACAAAATCGACCTCGCTTCCGCTGAACCAGACCGCGTTGTCGAACAGATGGTTGGCGTCCTTGGCGGTTCTGAAGAAGATGTACTCCACATATCCGCAAAGACCGGCGACGGCATCGACGAGTTACTGCAGGCGGTCGTCGACCGACTCCCGATGCCCCAAGGCGACCCGGCCGCGCCCTTTCGAGCAATGGTGTTCGACTCGTACTACGACACGTATCGAGGAGTCGTGTCGTACATCCGAGTCATTGATGGGCAGCTCAACTCACGAGAACCGATCGAGTTCATGCGCACCGGACACCAGGCCGAAGCGGACGACATCGGAGTGATGACTCCCCAGCAGAAGTCCCAAACACGACTTTCGGCGGGCGACGTTGGGTACCTCGTCACCGGCACCAAGGAGATCGACCAGATCCGTGTCGGCGACACCGTCACTACGATCAACAATCCGGCAGCGGCGCCGCTTCCCGGTTACGCCGAACCGAAGCCGATGGTGTTTTCGGGTCTGTTCCCCGCCGATGGTGAGGATTTCGAAAAGCTTCGCGAGGCCCTCGACAAACTCAGCCTCAACGACTCGTCCCTCGTATACACCGCAGAGACATCACGGGCGTTGGGTTTCGGCTTCCGGGTCGGGTTTCTCGGGCTGCTCCATATGGAGATCGTCCGTGAACGTCTTGAGCGCGAATACGACCTCGACCTGGTCGCGACCGCGCCGTCCGTAGAGTACCGGGCCAGCCTCACCGATGGCACCGTTCTCGATGTTCGCAACCCCCAGGACCTACCGCCGACCGGCAACCTTGAATTCATCGAGGAACCCTACGTCAAGGTGATGATCATCACGCCGAAAGAGTTCTTAGGCGTCGTGATGGACCTCGTGCAACAACGTCGAGGTGAAATGGGCGAGATGACGTACCTGTCTGAAGATCGGGTCGAGATCCACTACACGGTCCCGCTTTCGGAAATCGTTTTTGACTTCTTTGACCAACTGAAGTCTGGTACACGAGGTTATGCGTCGCTCGACTACGAGCCGGACGAGTACCGAAGGTCCGACCTTGTCCGGGTAGACATTTTGCTAAACGGCACGTCCGTTGACGCGTTCTCGACGATCGTGCACCGCGACCGGGCATTTCGCTACGGCAAGGAGATGTCTGAACGCCTTCGCAAACTGATTCCTCGTCAGCTGTTTGACGTCCCGATTCAGGCCGCCATCGGGTCCCGCATCATCGCTCGCGAGACCATCAAGGCGAGACGCAAGGACGTCACCGCAAAATGCTACGGCGGAGACATCACCCGAAAAAAGAAACTGCTGGCCAAGCAGAAGGCCGGCAAAAAGCGCATGAAGATGGTCGGCTCAGTAGAAGTACCACCCGAAGCTTTTGTCGCTGCCCTACGCATCGACGATTGACTGTGATGATCCCAGTGCGCCGCCCTGACGACCCGAGACTAGCGGATGAGATGGGTGGCGTTGCCTCGATCTATGTCCACATCCCCTTCTGCGCAAAGCGGTGTCCGTACTGTGACTTTGCGGTTGTCGCTGACGGAGAATCGAACGTCTCGCACCGTCAGTATGTGGATGCGGTCCTCGCCGACATGGGCCGGGAGACACCGTGGCGGCCGATCGGTGCGATCAACTTCGGCGGAGGGACGCCGTCGGCGATCGAGCCATCTCTGATCGGCGAGCTCATCGTTAGATGTCGGACGATCGCCGATGTCGACAGCACGGCCGAGGTCTCGCTCGAAGCAAACCCCGAAGACTGGTCCGTGGCGTTTGGTGAGACTCTCCGTTCGTTTGGCGTGAATCGCATTACATTTGGCGTGCAGTCCCTCGACGGATCGATACTGGGGGTTCTAGGTCGTACGCACAGCGCGGCCGTCGCAACGAGGGCGATTGGCGAGGCGAAGACCCTTGGCTTCTCTGTCGGCGCCGACTTGATCTTTGGAACGCCATCGGAATCGTTACAGAGCTGGCGGACGACGGTCCAGCAAACGATCGACGCCGGCATTGATCACCTCTCAGCGTACGGACTCACCGTCGAGCACGGTACCGAGCTTTTTAGGGCCGTGGCTGCGGGGAGTCCGGCTCCTGATGGTGACGACCAAGCAGACAAGTACGAGCTAACACAGCAACTCGCGTGCGAACCTGGTCTGGTGCAATACGAAGTCTCAAACTACGCACGCCCGGGACATCACTGCGTGTATAACCTCTCAACTTGGGCACAGGGCGAATATCTCGGTTTTGGAATCGGCGCCCACGGACACCGCGACAACGTGCGGTACCGCAACCTTCGCAGGATCGACCGATACATTGAGGCCGTTGCTGAGGATGTACGACCGTGGGCCGGTTCGGAAATGATCAGCGCCGCCGAGCGCTGCGTCGAGCGGCTCTTTCTCGGGCTCCGTCGCACCGCCGGCGTCTCGGTAGATTCCGTCGTCGTCGAGTACGTCGAGTCACCGGACGGTCAGCGGATGCTTGGAGCCGGACTCATTGAACTTGTTGACGACCGTCTGCGAATCACCAAGCCGTTGCTGACCGATACCGTCGTGCGCGACGTCTTATCACTCGTACCGTCCGACTGCTAAAATCTTCGTATGCTCGATGCTCGACGCGCCCAGGTTCTTGAAGCCCTCATTGAGGAGTACATCCGCACGGGTGGACCCGTGTCGTCTGCCGCGATTCTTGCGCACAGCAAGCTCGAAGTGTCGTCGGCAACGATCCGTAACGACCTTGCCCGCCTTGAGTCGTACGGCTTTGTCATGCAACCGCATACGTCCGCGGGTCGAGTGCCGACTGAACAGGGATACCGCTACTACGTCGACCACCGTTCGCCGGCCAAACTCAGAGCCTCGACACGGAGTCGTATCGACCGGTTCTTTTCCGAAGTCAATCTCGAACTCAGCAATTTGCTCAAAGAGACGTCCGGTCTTCTCGCGGACATCACGCGTCTCCCGGCGGTCGTTATCGGACCGGGTTTCGCCTCCGAAGAAGTAGTTGGCTCTCACGTTGTTCCGCTGTCCTCGGGTGCGTGCATGCTGGTTCTCGTTGCACGCACCGGGCGCGTGATTCAGGAGATCATCAGGACTCCGATCGATATGACTCCCGGCGAGTTCAGAGAGCTCGACACCGCAATCGAAGAGGTATTTGTAGGTGCCACGATTCGCGACGGCGCCCGCATGTGCGCTACGGCTGACGGTGGGGCGAGCGAACGTGTTTTGGAGTGTGTCGGGGTTATCGGTGAGGCGCTGAAGACCGCTGCCGGCGGCACGCCGCAGGTGCATGTCGGCGGCGCCAGCCAGTTGGCGGCTCTGTGGGAGGATCTTGCACATGTGCACAGGGTTCTGCGTCTCCTCGAACATGAGTCGGGTGTATACGACGTCTTTGGGGACGAGGTGGGCATCTCGGTGCGCTTTGGTACCGAGGTCGACGCTGACGCCCAGGGTGTTGCGGTGATCTCGACAAGTTACTCCGCCGCGGGGGAGTCGGTTGGTCACATCGGTGTTATCGGACCCACGCGTATGAACTACCGCACGACCATCAGAATTGTTGAGGAAATCGGAGAAGGGCTGGCCGAACAGCTCGGCTCGTAGAACTGTATGAAGGATTACTACGACATTCTCGGCGTCGCGCGCGACGCTTCGCCCGACGACATCAAGAGGGCCTTCCGGACGCTGGCACGCGAGTCGCACCCTGACGCCAATCCAGACGATCCGACAGCGGAGGAGAGATTCCGCAAGGTCGCCGAGGCGTACGAAGTTCTGTCGGATCCGGAGAAGCGTGCTCGTTTTGACCGAGGCGAGGTTATGGGCGCCGCCGATCTGTTCTCGAACTTTGGTGGCCTCGACGAGATCTTATCCCAGTTCTTTGGGGGACAAGGCTTCGGTGGGATTGGCGGGATCGGTCGACGTACTGAGCGCGGCTCCGACGTTGGTGTGCTGGTTGATCTCACCTTGGCCGAGTCGTTGCACGGCGTGTCGCGCGACGTGGCGTACGCCGCCCCAACGACATGTGACGTGTGCGAAGGTAGTGGCGCGGCCGAGGGATCGAGTCTGGTGACATGTGCAACGTGCGCGGGGCGGGGACAGGTGCAGGTGCAACGCGCAACACTGCTCGGCGCAATGCTGACCACTGCTCGGTGTACGACCTGCAACGGAAGGGGGAGCACGGTCGAACGACCATGCGACGCGTGTCGAGGGCATGGGCGGACCGACCGGGAACGCACCGTCACCGTTGACGTGCCCGCGGGCGTCGACAACGGCACCCGTCTCAGGCTGACTAGGCGCGGCGGGGCTGGCGACATCGGGCATCCGCCTGGTGACCTGTACGTTGAGGTGCGTATAGCCCCCGACGATAGATTCGAACGCAATGGTGCTGATCTCCACCACGAGACCTCACTCAGCTACTCGCAGGCGGTGCTTGGGGCGACAATCACGGTTCCGCTCGTAGACGGTGAGACCGAGTTGGACATCCCGGGAGGGACCGCGTCGGGGACGGTTTTCCGCATGCAACGCCACGGCATGCCCCGTCTGCGTCGGCGTGGGCTTGGCGATCTATTCGTGACCGTAACTGTCGACGTCCCCACGGAAGTGTCTGATGACGAGAGGGGCTTGTTGGAGGCCCTTGCGGAACTGCGTGGCGAGAGCTTGCAGCGTCCCAAGCGACGAAAGCGGCGCTGGTCTTAACATCGAGGAACTAGAGCAGTCAGCGTGCTGACCAGTCGGCGAGAATCCCCAGCATGCGAGCATTTGCGCGCCTATATCCGGGAAATCCCAGAGTCTTGGGGGTTGGCGGCTATTATGGCTGCTACACAGAGCGTTTGTCTGTGCTACTCTGCGTACTCTGAGGAGTGAAAGTGTTGACATACAACGAACAGGTGGGTGCTCGATTGCGATCCATTCGCAAGCAGCGTGGCCTGTCCCTGCAAGATGTCCAGCGGGTCTCTGAACAGGAATTCAAGGCCGCTGTGCTTGGTGCTTACGAACGCGGCGAGCGCAGCTTGTCTTTGCCTCGTCTGCGTCGGCTCGCAGCGTTCTACAACGTACCGATGGTGCAGTTTCTGCCGACCGAGGATGGCATCGACCATACTGCCATCCGCGCCGCCGTCACGGGTGTCACGATCGACCTCAACAAACTGGATGATCTGAATGGCGAGGACTCCGTCGTGGTTGAGCGATTCTTGAGAGGTATCCAATCTCTTCGCCAGGACTACAACGGCAAAGTGCTCACGATTCGCGCTGACGACATTCGAACGCTGGCTCTCATGATGAACAAATCGCCGGCTGATTTTTCGGACCATCTCGCCGAGCTTGGCGTGATGGCGACCTAACGTCGCCGCGAAAAGCAAGGTCCACGTCGGAATCGGAATACCGGCGGATTCGTGGGCAGGGTATACTCTTAATCTGCCTTCGCGGCGGGCCGGTGGCCTGTGGCGAAGCGCTTTTCTATCCGCAACTCGGAGTTCAAACGTTCGGTGGCATCGTCCGTAGATAGTCGGTCTACATTGCTTGTAACGAGCAATCAGCTCATGGTGGACCTGCTCGGCGAGCATGATGCGTGGCTTCGTGTTGTCGAGAAGGCGTTTCCACTCGTGACCGTTGTGGCGCGGGGTAACCAGATCACGATGACCGGGCCTGGGCGCGATGTCGATCGGTCACGAACCGCGCTTGACGAGTTGTTGATCTTGGTCCAGGAGGGGCAGGGACTTTCCGCCGATCGCGTAGAACGACTCGTGGACCTTGTCCTTCGTGACGTGCCGTCGCCGTCGGGCATTTTTACCGAAACGATCCGGGTCGGGCGCGGCAAGACAGTCAGGCCGAAAACTCTGGGCCAAAAGAAATACGTCGATGCGGTGCGCAGCAATACGATGGTTTTCTGCATCGGACCGGCTGGTTCGGGAAAGACGTACCTTGCCATGGCATGTGCCATCGAGGCATTCCTGACCGGTACCGTTCGTCGATTGATTCTGGCGAGACCCGCGGTCGAGGCTGGCGAGCGGCTCGGGTTCCTTCCCGGCGATCTCGCTGCGAAAATCGATCCGTACATGCGTCCGCTGTACGACGCAATGTTTGAGATGCTCGGTCCGGACGAGACACACGACTTGATGGAGAGGGGGACGATCGAGGTTGCGCCGCTGGCGTATATGCGGGGCCGGACACTCAACGATGCCTTTGTTGTGCTCGACGAAGCGCAAAATACGACACCTGAGCAGATGAAGATGTTTCTCACCAGGCTGGGATTCAACTCCAAGATGGTGATCACCGGGGACGTGACTCAGACCGACCTCACGCACAACCGACCGTCGGGTTTGCGGATCGTTGAACAGATTCTCACCGACGTTGAGGGTGTGCATTTCGCCCACCTAACTGCCAAGGACGTCGTCCGCAACCGAATCGTCGCGGAGATCGTCGATGCATACGAGCAGCATGAGGAGAAGAGATTCTCGCGTCGGGACAAGTCGCGATGAACCGTATCGCGACTCGACCCGTGCTTTTGAACTTGTTGACAGTTGCGGTGACGGTCGTCGTGGTGTCTCTTGTGCTGGTGGCAGGTCGCGGCGGTGTCGAGCCAATCGTCGAATTGGTTGTTGGCCAGCCTTCTCCGCAGGAGTTTGTTGCAACAAGTTTTGTCGAAATCACAGACAAGGCGGAGACCGATGCGCAACGGGTGCTCGCCAGGATCAATACAAAGAGCGTGTTTGCACGCAGCGCCATCGTTGAAAGCGCACAGCAGGTGAGTGTCGATGCGCTCTTTGACGAAATCGAAACGGTTGCACCGGACATCGTCTTTCCACCCGACGTGACGACTACCACAACAGAGCCGCCCGCCGAAGAAGCGACCACGACCGCCACGACTGTTGTCGAAGAAGGCTCGACCACGTCGACCTCGATAACGACAACCACGACAATCGCTCCGACGACGACCACTACTACTGAGCCTCCTCCCGATGTGGTTGAGCAAACCGAAGTAGTGGCCGCAAAGTTCCGCACGTTTGAGGACGCGATCACAATCTTGGTTCGGCTCCACAACGCCGATATCGAACGAACCATCGTCGGGGAGAGCCAGGGATTTCTCATCCGTGTAAAGGGAGCCGTCGATAGATCTCTCGATCAAGCCTTTCAGGCGGAGATTAGATCGCAGTTGGATCTGACAGATGCCCGGAACGAGATTCTTGAGGATCCGCCCGTACTTTTCATTACCGGGCAGACAGACGAGGAGCGCAGAGACACCTCGTTTGCGATTGCTCGCATTGTCGAAGGGTCGCTCGTTGTCAACTTCTTTGTCGATGACGACGCGACGGCTGCGGCCGAGCAAGAGGCGATCGACGCAGTCGAAGAGACAGTGATTCAGTTCTTTCCTGGCGTCCCGATCGTCGGGCTCAGCGAACCGATAACCGAGGTCCAACTCGAGGCTATCAACATGCTGCGGCTGAACGTCGTCGAGGTCGGCGCAGATCGGGTGGCGGTTGCGCTCCTTGGTGCGATTGCGGTCGTCCTTGCAGCGTTCTTCCTGTGGCGACTTGCGCCGACGCAGTGGTCGAAGCCGAAGCACTTTGCGCTTCTTGGAATTCTCCTGGTGTTGGCAGCGGCCGCGTCACGCGTGCCGGGCGTGGTGACCGGTGACGAAATCGCTTTGGGATTCCTCCTGCCGGCGATGATGTTTGGGTACATGGCTGCCATCCTGTATGACCCGAGAACGGCTGTGTTGATGGCCCTTCCAATGGCGACGTTTACCGCGGTCAGCACGGGAGACGTTGCGTTGACGCTCTACGCTGCCGTTGCGACTGTGGTGCCGGTTGCGTTTGTCTCCGCAGCTTCATCCCGTCGCGATCTCCGGTTGGCGATTGCGTTGGCAACCGTGGTTCTCTCCCCAATCGGATTTGCCACTTCCTGGCTGTTCTACGGCATTGAACACCGATGGCAAGGCGCCCTGTTTGCGTTCCTCGGGGGTGTCGGCGCGGGCCTCGTTGCTCAAGGTCTCGTATCTTTCTTCGAAACCTTGTTCCGTGTCACGACGACCCTCACGCTGCTTGACCTCACGGATCGAAACCATCCTGCGCTGCGGCTCATCGAAGAGAAGGCTCCGGGGACGTTCAACCACTCGATTCTGGTGGGGACGCTCGCCGGCAGGGCGGCTCGCGAGATTGGCGCCAACGCTCTCCTCGCGCAAGCCGCCGCGTATTACCACGACCTCGGGAAGACAGAAAACCCGCGCTTCTTCATTGAGAACCAATTCGGTGTTTCCAACCCGCACGATCGGCTTGATCCGGTCGCTTCGGCAGCGATCATCCGCCGTCACGTGTCTGATGGTCTGAGACTTGCACGCGAGTACCGGTTACCCGACGAGATTGTGGACGCGATCCGGATGCATCACGGCTCGGGTCTTATGCGTTACTTCTACCACGAGGCCATTGCAGCCGATGAAAACGTCGATCCGGCGCTGTTTCGGCATGAGGGTGTTAAGCCGCGGCGGAAGGAATTGGCGATTCTGATGATATGTGACGCAATCGAGGGAGCTTCTCGCGCTGCCGCAACGCAGCAAGACCCGACGGAGGATTCGCTCACAGCCCTCGTTGACACGATCGTCGGGGAGAAGCTCGACGACGGCCAACTCGAAGAGTCAGATCTGACGTTCGGTGAACTCACCCGTGTGAAGCGTGCCATTGTCGAGGCACTCGTCGGTTATTACCACACGCGGGTGCCATACCCGGGCTTCCCCGGCAACCCGGCGGAGTCCACGTGACGGTCATGGTATCCGACGAGCAAGACGACCCCATACCCATACAGCCTCTGAGCGATCTCGTCGGGATCGTAATGGAGGCTGAAGGGCTGGAAAGGGACACAGTTGTCGATCTGATGTTCGTGGGTGAGGCCGCAATGACCCAACTCAATCAAACGCACATGAATAAGACGGGTTCCACAGACGTCCTGTCATTCCCAATCGAGGACGCACAGCCGGGGATTCCGCCCCGACGCGACCCCGCGGGTCCTCCGGTACACCTAGGCGATGTCTTCGTGTGTCCACGGGTTGTGGCCGCCAATGCTACGAAGACTGACGTCTCATTCTCCGATGAGTTGGCGCTCGTCGTCGTCCACGGCGTGTTGCATCTGCTTGGATATGACCATGTCGATGACGACGACGCTGAATTGATGGAGGGTCGTGAACGGTCGATACTGCAACAGGTGGGGCGGGTGAGGCCATGACGGTTCTGGCACTTGCGGTCTCGGCGTTACTCGTCGTGGTGACCGCGCTCGTTCGGGCCGCCGGTGCGTCTTTGGTGCGAACCCCGCGTGCCGATGCACTGCACAACGCCAGCGACGGCGACAGCCGTGCGGAAATCGTCGCCGAGCTGCTCAACGATCGGGCGAAGATCCAGCCAGCACTCGGTATGACCCACACTCTTTTACTCGTTGCCGCGACGGTGCCTGCGGTGTGGGCTCTTACGACGCTCTACTCATCGACGGCGCTGATGGTCTCGTTGGTTGCGCTTGCTCTGTTTCTCGTATTCTTCGGCGACGTCGTTCCGCGCACGATTGGTCGGCGTCGACCACCGCGCCTTGCATACCGATTCGCGTGGCTTCTCAAGCCGGCAATCGGACTCGGTGATGCGGCATCCGACCTCGTTCCCGACCCCGACGAGGACATGTCCGTTTCGCAGTCCGACGAAGAAGAGGCCGATCGTGAGGAGAAGGAACTCATCTCGTCTGTTCTCGAGTTCACCGACACCCTGGTTCGCGAAGTGATGACCCCTCGTCCGGACATGATCTCAATCGACGGAACCCAGTCAACCGATGCGGCCCTCGATCTGGTCCTCGAGGCGGGACGATCGCGAATCCCGGTCCTTGGGGACGACATAGACAACGTCCAGGGTGTGCTGTACGCCCGAGATCTTCTGAAGTTGATGGATGCCGACGCAGAGGCGGTTCCTTGTGCTGACTTTATGCGGCCCGCATACTTTGTGCCAGAAACGAAGAGGGTGTCCGAACTGTTGCGTGACATGCAGAGCAATCAGGCGCACCTGGCAATAGTTGTCGACGAATTTGGCGGCACCGCCGGGCTTGTCACTATCGAGGACCTGCTTGAAGAGTTGGTCGGAGAAATCGTCGACGAGTACGACGACGAAGAGCCGATGGTCGAGGTCGTCTCTGAGAACGAGCTGCTGGTCGATGCTCGCCTGGACGTTGACGCCCTAGGCGAGTTGACGGGGGTAGATTTGTCCGCCGAGGATTTCGACACTGTTGGTGGGCTGGTTCTTGATCTCGCCGGTCGAGTGCCGCACGAGGGGGAATCCTTCGACTTCAAGGGGCTCATGCTGGTCGCCGACCAAGTGCAAGGGCGCCGCGTTTCGCGTGTGAGGGTAACCAAAACGTGACGGGCCAAGGTAGTGGAGCGATGAGCGCTTTGTCAGGTTTTTTCGCCGTCGTCGGACGCCCCAACGTCGGTAAATCCACCTTGGTCAATGCCCTTGTTGGTACCAAGGTCGCAATCACCTCGTCGCGACCGCAGACGACGAGAAACACAATTCGTGGTGTGCTGACGCTGTCTGAACCGCAGCGCCAGTTCATTTTTGTCGACACCCCCGGTCTTCACAAGCCCAAAAACAGTCTTGGCGAGCGTCTCAACAGGCTGGTGTATGGTTCGCTCGCAGAGGTAGATGGGGCGTTGTTTTTGGTCGATGCCACTAAGAAGATCGGTCCTGGGGACCGGCTCATTGCGAAGCGTCTTGCACAGAGCGACCTCCCCGTCGTCCTTGTGGTGAATAAGACCGACATTGCAAAACCGGACCAAGTCATCTCTCAGCTTCAGGTCGCCGGCGAATGGGACTTCCACGCATATGTCCCCGTCTCCGCCCTGAAGGAGAGCGGGATGACTCCGATCATCGAAGAACTCACACCCTTGCTCACAGACGGGCCACTGTTTTTCCCGGTGGACATGGTGACTGATCAGCCAGACTTTCTGTGGGCGGGTGAGCTAGTCCGCGAAAAATTTCTGCGCCGGCTGCATGAAGAATTACCGCACTCGCTTGCGGTGTTAGTCGAAGAGATCGAGACCAGGCCGAACGGGTTGGTCGCTGTATCAGCGACCGTGTTCGTCGAGCGCAAGTCGCAAAAGGGGATCGTCATCGGCAAAGGAGGTGCGCTGCTACGTGACGTTGGTCGCGAGGCGAGAGCAGACTTGGAGCGCATGTTCGGTGCAAAGGTGTTTCTCGATCTTCGCGTCAAGGTCGAACCAGACTGGCAGCGTAAAGATGCCAGCCTCGACCGTTTGGGCTTCTGAAACCCGACCCGCTGTCTGGAAAGTTCCCGGTTTTGCTGTAAGGCATCTCAGTCTTGTGTGTCTTCGGTATGTGAGCAGCGCAGCAATGCGGGGCTTGGTGGGGACAAGGTAGGGCATCGGGATGCCGGGGCTGGGTCCCGATGGAGACGGTGAGGCGAGGTCGGAGGCAGGGGTCCGGCCTCGCCGCTGTCGTCTCAGCAGTGTCTACGGCAGGCCGTCGATTGCGTCAGCGAGATCGAGATCCTTCTGGGTGAGAAACCCGGCGTCGTGTGTCGTGAGTGTCAGCATCACATTTCGGTACCGGATGTCGATGTCCGGGTGATGATCGGCGACATCTGCAAGCACGCCGACGCTAGCGACGAACCCGACTGCTGCTGCGAACGAGTCGCACCGTCGCGTCCTTGAAATGTTCTCGCCGTCTCGTTGCCATTCCGGATGGTCGGCCGACCAGGCATCGAACGATTCTTGTGTAACTCCGTCCATGTGCTCCTCACAGATCGCCTCGGTACAGGGTACCCTCATAGCTTCGGCGTTCCGAACGGAATCACATGGGAATACGAAACGACCAGGGAATTGTGTTGCGCAGCTACCCCTTCGGGGAGGCTGATCGTATCATCGTGTTGTTGTCTCCCAACAATGGCAAGATCCGCACCGTTGCGAAGGGTGTCCGCAAGACGAAGAGTCGCTTCGGTGGCCGGCTTGAGACGTTTTCGCACGTTGACCTTCAGCTCTACGAGGGTCGTAACCTCGATACGATCACGTCGGCTTCCCTGATCGACAGCCACCATCACATCCGCGACGATCTCGACTCGGTGAGTGCCGCCGGCACGATGGTTGAGGTTGTCGACGCTGTTTCGCAGGAGGGAGAATCGTCGGTGCGGATGTTCCTACTGTTGCAACGTGGACTGAAAACTCTCGACCTTGGTGGGTTTCACGATGATATCGTTACGGCGTTTCTGATCAAGGCCGCGACCGTCATCGGGTTGGCGCCGGCGTTCGACGAGTGCGCGTCGTGTGGGTCGGAGCACGACCTCAGGAGGTTCTCGTTTTCCGACGGGGGAGTGGTTTGCGAATCGTGTCGTATGCCCGGGGCGTACGCCCTCCGCCCGGGGGTTGTCAGCTATTTGTCAGCGGTTGCGGCGGCCGAACTCCACGAACTACCACCGGTCGATACGGCGTTTTCGGGGGAAGCGCTTGGCGTTACTCGGAGATTTGTGGAGTTCCATCTTGACCGACGCCTACGCACCTTGGTCGCCCGGGATGGTTGAGCAAGGGCGCCTAGAGGATGTCGACATGGATCGAGTTCCGAGACATATCGGAATCATCATGGACGGCAACGGTCGATGGGCGAACGCCCAGAACCTCCCTCGCATCGCTGGGCACGCTCGCGGTGAGGTTGCGTTGTTCGACGCCATCCAAGGAGCACTCGATCTGGGTGTTGAGTGGTTGACTGTGTACGCATTCAGCACCGAGAATTGGTCGCGTGATGCGGACGAAGTCTCGTTCCTTATGCACTTCAACGCTGACATTCTTGAGCGTCGCCGCGACGAGCTACACGGTCAGGGTGTTGCGATCCATTTCATGGGCGATATGGCCGATCCCCGTATTCCGCAAGATCTCAAGGACCGCATCCGGATCAGCGAGGAGCTCACCGCCACGAACACCACAATGCACCTGGTGTTTGCGTTCAACTACGGTGGCAGACTCGAAGTCTCACAAGCCGCTAGACAACTTGCTACCCGTGTGCAAGCCGGGGAGTTGTCTGTCTCTGACATTGACGAAGCAGCGGTTGCGGAAGCGATGTACTTACCCGAAATGCCAGACCCAGAGTTGATTATTCGCTCCAGCGGGGAGCAGCGGACGTCAAACTTTTTGATGTGGCAGGCGGCGTACTCCGAGTTTGTGTTCACGCCGGTGCTGTGGCCAGACTTTGACCGCTACACGCTGTTCGACTGTGTTGTGGAGTACCAGGCGCGCGAGCGCCGGTTGGGGGGCGCTCAAGACGCCGCGGTTGTGCGGGAAGGATCGATGGCAATCGACGACCAGATCTGATTCGCCAAAAGCTTCGCATAAGCAGCATCGGGGTACCCGGACACCATTGTTCGTGCGATTAACGCACCGACCGCCATGTCGCGAACTACTCCGGCGTCGACGTCCACACGCACGATTCCAGCGCGTTTTGCCGCATCGACGAATCCAACGAATCTTTTCCCGCGCTGGGCGAGCCATTTTTCGCGGAACGTCTCCATGAGAAGGGGCGTCCGTTCCATCTCAACGAGAATCGCCGAGATCGTGCGAATCCCGTGGTTGTCGACCATGTTGTCTCTGATTCGGGAGATCAGAGTGGCTAGGTCGGCCTTGAAGTCGCCGGTCAATTCCATGTCGGCGCCATGGAGCCTGCAGCCCAACGCCGCAACGACAAGGTCTTCCTTGGTCTTGTGGCGGCGATAGATCGTGGTCTTTGCAACACCGGCAGCCGCGGCGATCGCCTCGATCGAGACACCGCCGTAGCCCATTTCGTTGAGGATGTCCACGGTCGCGTCATAGATGGCTTCGTCGGCCTCGAGGCTTCTCGGGCGACCGGCAGCGGTCGGTGCAGCTGAGGTGTCTGTAGTCATGGCATCTACAACGCTAGTCGCGCAATGTTCGAACTGACGTCACGACGTCTCGTTGGACGCATCATCATGTGCTTGTGCGCCTTTCGCCGTGGTTGGCGGTTCGGCCTCTGGCCTCCGTTGCTGGAAGGAGTTTTGCGACGACCGCTGCACCGACGACGAGGATTCCCGCAGTCAGTACAACGGCGGCACTAATGCCGTCGAGGAACGCATCGCTGGCTGCACTCGCAAGCGCGAGCCCGCCAGCGTCGGGAAGTTGCCCTGCGATTGTCATCGCCGCTCCGACCGAGTTGGACGCGGCGTCTGCAATGCCCGCCGGCAGACCGGCAACGGCATCTGCCATGCCGCTCGCGAACCGAGCGTTCGCCGCCGATCCGATGATGGCGATCCCGAGAGCTCCACCCATCTGGCGAGTCACGTCGTTGGTTGCCGATCCGATCCCGGCTTTCGCTACGGGCACCGCACCCATCACTGCTTCCGTGGCTGGGGCCATAACGAACCCGATCGATGCCGACAGACCGATGATGCCGATGATGAGATATCCGTATGAGGTGGTCGCCGTCCAGAACGCCGCGGACACGATGACCGCCGCGAGGGCGAGCAATGCGGTCGTGACAACCTTGGTCGTACCAAACTTGGTCACGGCGATGTGGCTGCGAGTTGCCCCGAACGCCATGCCCAG
The DNA here is from genome assembly GCA_022562055.1 of Acidobacteriota bacterium. Lineage (NCBI taxonomy): Bacteria > Pseudomonadati > Acidobacteriota > Acidobacteriota bacterium. Next base: position 63,431 of record JADFQA010000005.1, read on the forward strand.
GGCGATCGGAGCGATCCGGACACCGGCTTCGAAGGGTGTGTACTGCTTGACGAACTGCATGTACTGGGTGAACAAGAAAATGAACCCGAACAGCGCGAAGAAAGCGACCGTTATTGCGAGGACACCACCCGAAAACCGTCGGTTCTGAAAGAACTTGAGATCGAACAGTGGATCGTCGACCCGATTTTCCCACCAAGCGAATATGGCGCCTGTAACGACGCCGACTCCAAGCAGGGAGAGGACCCGTGTGCTCGTCCAGCCGAGCGACGGCGCCTCGATGATCGCGTACACAATCGACGTGACCGTTGCCATCGACAGACCTGCGCCGACAAGGTCGATCCGCCGTGTTTCGGGGTCTTTGCTGTCTGGTACATAAATCCTGCCGAGGATGAGGGCGGCAATCACAATCGGAATGTTCACGAGGAACACCGACCCCCACCAGAAGTTCTCAAGCAGCACGCCACCAAGCAGCGGTCCGATGCCGATGCCGAGTCCGGCAACCGCGGCCCAGATCGCAATTGCCTTCGCCCGTTCATCGGCAGGGAATACGTCGACGATTATTGACAGCGTTGCAGGCATCATGAGCGCTCCACCGATCCCCATCACGGCGCGAGCTGCTATCAGGGCGCTCGAGGAATCGGAATACCCTGCAAAGGCAGACGCCGCGCCGAAGATCGCAAGACCCACGGCCAGCGCCTTGGCACGACCGAATCGGTCCCCAACAGCGCCCATCACCAGCAACAGTCCAGCAAACACGAGGATGTACGAGTCAACCATCCATTGAAGCTCTGAAGCGGATGCTTCGAACGTGCGCTGCAATGTGGGTATCGCGATGTTGAGAATTGTGTTATCGATCCCGATGATTACAAGGCTAAGAGATAGGACTGCAAGGATCAGCCAGCGGTGCTGCGCCAGTACTTTTTCGGTCATCATGATTCATCCCTTGGAAATAACAATACGCTGCGGTATCGTATCGTATATCGGGACAAATTACAATACGGCACCGTATCGTATTGTAAAGGTCTCCCGACTCGGCCTCAAGATGGGCGACTGCGCGAAGACCATCTATCATCCTGGTTCGCATCTCACCAATGGAGTCGCGTCCACCATGGATTTCGATACGATCGTCAACCTCGCTAGAAGCCGCGGATTCGTGTTCCCGGCGTCCGACATCTATGGGGGTTTGCGGTCAGCGTACGACTACGGTCCCCTTGGCACGGCTCTGCTGCGCAACGTCAAGGACCAGTGGTGGCGTGCAATGGTGAAGCTGCGAGACGACATCGTCGGCATCGATTCTGCGATCATCCAGTCACCACAGGTGTGGGAGGCTTCGGGCCATCTTGCGTCCTTCACGGATCCACTCGTCGAGTGTTCAAATTGCAACGCACGGCATCGTCTCGACAAGCTCGAAGACGAAAACCAATGTCCAACATGTGGGCAGAGGGGCACGTTTTCTGAAGCGAAAGACTTCAACCTGATGTTTCAGACCAACATGGGCCCCGTTGCAACCGCTGAGAATCGTGTCTATCTCCGCCCGGAGACGGCGCAGGGAATCTTCATCAACTTTGAGAACATCCGCCGGACGTCGCGGATGAAGTTGCCCTTTGGCATTGCGCAGATTGGGAAGTCTTTCCGTAATGAGATCACGCCCGGCCAATTCGTATTCCGTACCCGCGAATTTGAGCAGATGGAGATGGAGTTCTTCGTTCGCCCCGAAGAGGCCGACGAGTGGTACCAGTACTGGGTCGACGAACGACGCGCCTGGTACGTGGATCTCGGTATGAGGTCCGAGAATTTGCGTCTGCGTCAGCACGATACTGAAGAGCTGGCGCACTACGCCGCCGCCGCCCACGACGTCGAGTTTCGTTTTCCGTGGGGTTGGGACGAACTTGAGGGCATTGCGAACCGCACCGATTTTGACCTCAAGCGACACGCTGAGCATTCGGGCAAGGACCTGCGCTATTTCGACGCCGAAGCGAACGAACGGTTTTTTCCCTACGTGATCGAACCCGCTGCCGGCGCAACTCGCACGACGTTTGCGTTCCTCATCGATGCGTACAACGAGGAGGAGGTAAGGGGAGAGAGTCGCACCGTGTTGAAGCTTGACGATCGACTTGCGCCAATCAAAGTCGCAATCCTTCCGTTGTCAAAGAAACCTGATCTCGTCGAAATCACGCAACGCGTTGCTGCCCCGCTTCGTGAGCTGTACGACATTGAAGTCGATACAACCCAGTCGATTGGCAAACGGTATCGTCGTCAGGACGAGATCGGCACGCCGTACTGCGTGACGATCGACTTTGATACGCTCGACGATCAGCAGGTGACCGTGCGGGATCGCGACACGATGGCTCAGGACCGCATTGCCATCGATCAGCTTGAGACGTACCTTGCGGACAACCTTACCGTGTGAGGCGGTGTCTCAGAGCGGGCTTGCGTCCTTGAGGTAGATGCCTCGCATCGTGACGTCGACGAAATCAAGAGTCCTGCTCACAGCGACCACATCGTCCCGCTCGAGAAGCTCCGTGCCGGACGGAAGAGCGATCACTACGTCTACGTTTAACTTGCCGTACGAGTCATCGATGTCGATTTCGTCGCTTCCGACGAGGCAACCAAAGATTTTCTTTGCGGTACTGTCTTTGGAGATTTTTAACCCAATGCCGAGGGATGGATACGTTGCCTCAAAATCGATAAAGTTGTTGTTGTTCTGCGCTCCAGGCATCACGGACACCGTTGCCCCGTCAATGGTGCCGTGGATCTCGGGGAGCTGCATCGGTCGTTGTTTGACGGCTATCTCGAGCTGCTTCGCCGCTTCGTGCCAGTGGACTTTCCCTGCGGTTAGTTGTTTGATGGCGGCGCGAATAGCGAGTCCGAACCCGGCAACGAAGAGCAAGCCAAAGAGCAGTACGAAGACGTACACCATGCTTCAGAGTGTAGGTGCAACGAGTCAGAAATCGTTGGTTTGACGAGACGCTAGTTGTCGCCGGCGTCGAGCGTTTTGAGAAGGGCCCCGTGGTCGGCCTCAAAATGTGTCGACAGGACCACCAGGGTGCGGGTGTTGCCGTGGGCGAGACGTCGAATGTCGTCGAGGATCGTCCCGAGGTGCTCTGACGACCTTGCACGGATGGTCATGAGAAGGTCGAATTCGCCTGTTACTGACGCACAGCTCTGGATAAACGGGTTGCGTTTGAGCTCGTCGGCGGCATCGCATTTCACCGCGTCGTTGAGCAGAGAAAGGCTGATGAGCGCAGAGACGGGCAACCCGATTTTGTCGAAATCGAGAGAGATGCGGAACCCTTGCAGTATCCCCTTGTCGCGCAGACGTTGAAACCGCTGGTGGACGGTTGCGTTGGCGACACCAAGATCCTTGGCGATCCGCGAGAGGGGGACGCGGGCGTCGGCTGCCAGCGCCTGCAATATTTCTTGGTCGAGCGTATCCATGGCGGTAATCTATCAGAAAATTGCCGTGAATGTTTGATAATTTCTTGACATTGCTCTAGTTACATACCAATATATCGTATGCTCCGCTTGCGGGGTAAGGTCGTTGACGGACTCTCCCCTTCCGAACCGTCAACATTGGCCTTCTCCCTCCTCAAATGAGGGGGAGTCTCCCTCGAGAAGAGGGGAAGCCGAACCCCCCCACCCTGGCTTCCCCTCTTCTCTTTTGGGGGACCCTGCTATCCGCTTCTGCGGCTGCGATCGTCGACCGAGGTGTCCATGCCGACGTCCGTGTCGCCCTCTACACTTCGGGCGTGGCCTATTCCCGAGAAGACATCGACCGAGTCCGTGAACGCACCGACCTAGCGGACCTTGCATCCGAAGTGACCAAGGTGCGTCGCTCGGGACGTTCGGTGATGGCCGTGTGTCCATTCCACCAGGAGAAGACTCCGTCTCTGTCGATTGACTCAGCGCGAGGTCTCTACCACTGTTTCGGATGTGGCAAGAGCGGCGATGTCTTCAAGTGGGTGCAAGATACCCAGTCGGTGGATTTCGTCGGAGCGCTAGAGTTACTCGCTCGGCGGGCCAATGTGACATTGACGGTCGACCCGACGGCGCAGAAACGCCGCGGCCGACGCGAGACGCTGGTCGGTGCGACCCAACTTGCTGTGGAGTTCTATACCGAAGAGCTCAAGTCTTCGTCAGAAGCCGGCCATGCGCGCGGCTATCTACGCGGTAGGGGGTACCACGGGGATGTTGTTGACCGGTTTTCGCTCGGGTACTCGCCAGACACTTGGGACGCCCTCATCAAGCATCTCAAAGGCAAGGGTGTCACAACGCGTACGATGCAGGATGCCGGTCTCATCTCCACGTCCCGGCAGGGAAGACCTATTGACAGGTTTCGGGGCCGCCTGATGTTCCCGATCTATGACCTGCGCGGCGACGCTGTCGGATTTGGCGCCCGCGTCCTCGAGGGTGACGGGCCGAAGTACCTAAACTCTCCAGAAACGTCTATCTACAAGAAGTCGAATCTTCTCTACGGGCTCAACTGGGCGAAGGGGGAGATCGTTCGTCAACATGAGGCTGTTGTTGTTGAGGGTTACACCGATGTGATCGCGCTGCATCTCGCCGACTATCCAGTCGCGGTCGCAACGTGCGGCACGGCGCTCGATGACTCCGAGTTTGGGCACCTCGACTTGTTGCGAAGATTCACGGGGAGAATTGTGCTCGCGTTTGACGGCGATGCTGCCGGCGCCAGCGCTGCACTGCGCGGTTTTGACCTGTCCATTCCCGCCGACCTCGATCTTCGGGTGACGCTTTTCCCCAATGGTGCAGACCCAGCCGACCTTGTGAGCGCGGGACGGTTGGATGAGGTTCGATCTGCAATAGAGGGGTCCGTCCCGCTGTTGCAGTTCCGTATCGATGCCGAGTTGGCGAAGTACGACCTGTCCGAGCCGGAGGGCCGGGGGAGGGCGGTGCAGGCGGTGGCCGCCCTGATCGGTACCCATCCCGACGCCGTAACACGACGTGAGTATGCGGTCCTGGTTGCCCGCCGAACAGGCGTCGAGCGGTCGATGATCGAAGACGCCATTCGCGTTGGTAAACGCCCACCCGCCCGCGGTGGCCGTACCGCCGCTGAGAAGGGCTCGTCACGTCACGCCAGCCCTGCGGAGACGTCGAATGTATCGGCACAACCCAGCGAGCTGAACGGTCAGCAGAAAGCCGAGCAGGAGTTGATCCGATTGCTTGCGGCCAACGATCCCTATCTGTGGAGCGCCGACGTTGACGATTCGTGGTTTTCGACGGAAATGCACGTTGCCGCATTCAGACTACTTTCTCCTGTCGTACGCGCCGCAGGCAAGGGCGCCACCGTCGATCTCGGTTCGCTGATTGCTGCAAACGACTCGTCCGAAGCGTCGCTGATTGCGGGCCTTGCGCTGTTGGATCGCCCGCTTGTCGACCCGGAGCAACTCGTGAATAGGCTCAAGGTTGGGGGGATAGACCGCCGAATCCATATACTAAGGATGAAACTCGATACGCTTACACCTGATGATCAGGACTATTCCATAACATTCGAGCAGTTGATAGCGTTAGAGCGAGAGAGGCGAGCATTGCGGAGCAGTGAATGAACGAGATCGCTGAGAGGGTTGTCGAGGAGCTGTCGATTCGGGGGAAGCAGCGCGGTTTTCTCATCATGACAGAGGTTCAGCAGGAACTTGAGGACGCCGAGGCGCCGGACGACTCTTTCGATCTGGTGTTTCTCGCCCTGCGTGAGCTGGGTATCAAGATTCGCGAGGATTCGAACGATGCGTTGGCCGCTACCGAGCTGACCCACGACGATCTCGTGCACGTCTCGGATCCAGTCCGCATGTATCTTCAGGAGATCGGCCGCTATCCGCTACTCACGCCCCAGCAAGAAGTCGAGTTGGCAATGCAGGTCGAAAGCGGCTTGCGCGCTGACGAGAAGCTGACCGATGGAATCGAGTTGCAGCCCACCGAGAAGGTGTTTGTAGAGAGGCAGATCAGGCAGGCTGACCGCGCCAGGAAACGGCTCGTCGAGTCGAATCTGCGTCTTGTTGTATCGATTGCGAAGAAGTACGTCGGTCGCGGATTGTCGTTGCTGGATCTCATTCAGGAAGGCAACCTTGGGTTGATCCGGGCTGTTGAAAAGTTCGACTACCGGCGAGGTTTCAAGTTTTCTACATACGCAACGTGGTGGATTCGCCAGGCGGTTACTCGCGCTCTTGCTGATCAGGCGCGGACCATCCGGGTGCCGGTTCACATGGTTGAGACCATCAACAAACTTGCCCGGGCGCAGCGTGCGCTTATGCAGGAGCTCGGTCGCGAGCCGACGATCGCGGAAATAGCAGCCGAAATGGAGATCGAGCCGGGGAAGGTGACCGAGTTGCGCAGGATCGCCCAGGATCCTGTGTCGCTCCAGACCCCGCTCGGCTATGAAGAAGATTCGACGTTGGGCGACTTTGTCGAGGACACCGACGCGGAGGTTCCTGTCGAAGCGGCTGCGTTCAAGCTGCTCCAGGAATACCTTGGTCTAGCCCTCGAAGGGCTGAACGATCGCGAACGTGAGGTCCTCATCATGAGGTTTGGCTTGGGAGACGGTCGCGTCAGGACACTTGAGCAGGTTGGCAACCACTTCAAGGTGACCCGCGAGCGCGTCCGTCAGATCGAGACGAAGGCACTGGCGAAGCTGCGTCAGCCAGCGCGGTCCAAGCACCTTCAGGGTTACCTCGAAGGTGCGTAATGGTCGTTTAACGGTCGCGTAGACGCTGCGACGCGGAGCGGAGCTGTTCGGCTATCACCAGGCGAGCCTTGTCGATCGGTGTCCCCTCGATCTCTTCCATCACTTGTTGGATGGTAGGTTCGGCCTTGAGACGGGTGTACGACTCGAACAGCAGATCGTATTTTTCCCGGCCCGCTTTGGCACCGTATATGTAGCCGGCGACTCCGCCGACGATGAGTCCTGTACGAAATTTCATGGTCTCATTCTGGCACGTCGGCGAACTCGCCGTTCCAGGGCTGCGTGGTACCATCTTGCACCGTTCTGAACGGACATCGATCCGGGGTAGCTCAGTCGGCAGAGCAACGGACTGTTAATCCGTGTGTCGTGGGTTCGAGCCCCACCCCCGGAGCCGAGTTAGCCCTTATAGCGCAAGGGTTTACGCGCGAGACGGAAGATCCACAACTTCCCCCAGGGCGCGCTCCGGACGCGATTTGGTCGCGGAAGATGCGTCAAGACGATTCATCACGTGGTCGAGATCGCCCTCAACAGGTGCGTATAGGTGTTCAGCTCAATACAGGTCTGACGCGTGTGTTGAGGCATGTAACGAGCTCGGCATCACCCAGTCAATGGGCCGCGTCGGTTCGGCACTGGACAACGCTCCGGCCGAATCGTTCTTCTCAACACTTGAACACGAACGGCTCTCACGACATACCTATCGGACCCGTGCTGAGGCCCACCGGGATGTTGCCCAATGGATTGACGACTTCTACAACCGTCGCAGGAGGCACTCCACCAACGCAATGAAATCACCCATCGACTACGAAACAGAACACGCCAAACTAGAATCAGAAACGGCCGAAGCCGCATAGGTGAACCCTCCACGATCTGGGGGAAGCTCAGGCCCATTGACAGAATATTGAGTATGACGGACGGAAGATTCGTTCTACGAGCGGCTCTCAAGATTTCGTCGCTGGGCAAGTAGGGCAGCTTCTACGCGGCTGCGGACGTGAAGCTTCTGCAGGACGTTCGTCATGTAGTGCTTGACAGTCTTCTCTGCCAAGTACAGACGCTCGCCGATCTCACGATTCGTAAGTCCCGCCGTTACGAGTTGAAGGATCTCGTGCTCTCGCGCTGTCAAATCCTCGAAGGGGTCCGCTGGATCATCGCGTGTCATTTCGCTCAGAATCCCGGCCGCAAGCGCCGGGGTGATGTACACCTCGCCAGCAGTCACAGAGCGGACCGCGTGGATCAAACCATGCCCGGACACGCCTTTTAGAACGTAACCACGAGCGCCGGCCTTGAGGGCCTCAAGCAGATCGTCCGCATCCTCCGACACGGTGAGCACAAGGACGGCCGTCGCCGGACATTGCGTCGCGATCTGTCTCGTCGCAGCGATTCCACCCATACCAGGCATCGTCAGGTCGAGGATCGCAACGTCCGGCAACAGATCCACGGCCTGCTTGACCGCCTGTTCACCGCTAGTCGCTTCCGCGATCACCTGGATGTCGGGTTCGGCCGCCAGCGTATTCACCACCCCTTGTCGGAATAGGGGATGGTCGTCGGCAACAAGGATGCGTATCTCGTCAGACATCTGTCCCCTCGATCACCAGCGGTAGGCGAGCTCTTACGATGGTGCCCTGGTTCGCGGCGCTCTGGACGGTGAACGTCCCGCCGAGTAGCTCTACTCGTTCTCGCATGCCGACGAGACCGAGAGTTGTTACACCGGTATCAACCCGTGCATCAAAGCCGACCCCGTCGTCTCGAATCTCGACATCGACGAATCCTCCAGACTTGGTCACACGAACCTGTCTGGAGGCGGAACCCGCATGCTTGAAGCTGTTCGCCAATGACTCCTGGACCACACGGTATATCGTGAAATTCACCGTCGTCGGGCCTAGAGCGAATCCCTCGTCGCAAGTGAATTCGACGGGTTCACCCGAAATACGAGCAAAATCCGACGCGGCGCGGCGCGCTGCGTTGCACGGAGTAAGACCTTCGACGCTTGGTATCCTGAGACCGTGGGTAATCGCCCGAAGGTTCGTCAACGCCGACGTGAGGGCCGTTGCCAGCGTTTTCACGTCCTCATGGGTTCCGCTTCCGTTCCCCTCCGTCAATTCGGCAATGTGCTCGATCCGCAGGAGAGCAAACGCCACATCTTGGGCAGGACCATCGTGAATGTCTGCGGACACCCGTCGCAGGAACCGCTCGTTGAGTGTTGTCGTTCGAGCAGCCGCCTTGTTGACCCTAGCCTGAAGGTGTTGATTCTCATCGAGAGCGCGTTGCAGTTCACGCACGCTCGCAAGGAGTTCGGCCTGTTGCCTCCGGATGGTCCCACTGGCCCGGTGCACCATGCCAACGAGGAGAACGTACATGATCAGCGTCGCGAACCCGACAATGATCCAGCTCTGTAGCTGAGCTCTTCGAATCTTTGCTATTAATTCATCAGGCAGTTGATAAAACTCAGCAACTGCAATCACAGAACCGGTGCCTTCGCTGCGAACCGGGGCATAGGTTTCGATAAGCATGTCCCAAGTCAATCGCTCATTTTCGTTCTCCGGCTCAGATAGGTCGCTGAGTCCTGATACAACCTCTCCGGAAAAGGCGCGGACGAGGTTCTCTCGGACATCGAAAGTGCGACCGATGAGGTCAGGGTTGGGGCTGTAGAGGATCTCTCCGGTTGGCGACCAGATCTTGACGGAGACGACTTCTGAATCCAGTGAAGTGCTCTCAATCAGGACGTCGAGTTCGGTTCTGGCGGTGGACGAGAGAGGTCCGCCTGCTGGCGTGTCCTGGATCAGCGGACTCACGAGACTGTCGACGTAGAGAGCCGCCATCCCTGCTGTCCTGTCAATCATCGCCCTCTTGACGTTCGATTGCATCCAGAGCCCGATAGTAACCATGCCTATCAGAAGGATCCCGAGGCTAAAAAGCATGAATTGGCCGGCGAAGGTGAACCTATCGATGCCGAAGATTCGCACTGGTGCTCCAACACGTCGAATGAATCCATTGTACGAAGAATTCCTTCGGACCAAGGTCGGAAACCGACCGGACGTTAGAGCCACAGTTCCTGCGACCCCCGCCCCTACCGACCAACCGGAACAACCCATACGATGAGCACAGATGACAGGAGCAATATGCCGCTCCCATCTCGCACCAACTGAAAGGAAGAATGATGAGATTGAAATACCTGGTCACGATCGTCGCGATCAGCGCACTCGCAATCACTGCTTGCAGCAGCGCTACCGGAGCCGATCCTGGAGATGTCACATTCGATGTAGAACTGATTGAGGTCAAGGGAGCAACAGACGGGATCCCGGCGCCCGATACCGATCCGAAATCTCTATCGAAGGGATACGGGTACAAGGCACCGGGCGACTACGACTCAGACAACGCTGACAAATGGCAGGTAGCCACCTACATGTTCGCTCCCGGTGCGATGACCGTTGCCAAGGGAGACAACGTGACGCTTCGCATGTTCGGGGTGAACGGCGATGAACATCTGATCTACGTCGAAGCTCCGGATGGATCCACCGTTGTAGATGCGTTCACGGCGAACAGAGGACGGGAATACGAGGTCAGTTTCGTCGCCAACCAAACCGGCCATTACAAACTGATCTGCACGACGCATGGTCCAACCATGACCGCCGATATCTTCTCTACCGGCTGAGATCAGCCTGGCGAACCTCAGATGATTCCGCGGTCGCGTGGAACCCACGACTACCGGTCGCGAAATCGTCTGAGGAGCCGAGCCTTCATGGTGTCATCCGGCCGGGCAATAGCAAGAGTGTGGCCGTTCGTGAGAGGTCAAGGCGCTGCCACTGTCGGTCAGTAGATATGGTCGTCAGACCGATCGGTTCTCCTGGCCAGACCAAGCGCAAGGACACCACCGGCGAGCAAGGTCACCAGGCTCGCAGCACCGATGGCAATGAATCGAGTTCGCAGCCGCGACACAGGCTCGTAGACCTCGGCTTCACTCGCTCCCATGGCAATCCCCCACGGAGCGATACGCAGGGGTGCATACGCCATGACATGCCACGCCGACTGATCGAGGCTCGACGCATCCGCGTCGTGCGGGACACGCTCGACGATCGGCACGCGATCCCGTGCAACCGCGTCGTAGAGTTCTGGATGATCTCCCACCTTGAGCACGTGGCTCGGATTCGTCGAGGCCAGGACCAGGCCTCGCTCATCCACGAGGTCGGCATGACCCGTGGAACCCAGAATCCTTGCGGGCTCGACGAGATCCGTCACGAGCGGCTCTGTGAGATCGAGCAAGCCGACGAGAGTCCCCTGCCTCGAGCCATCATTGCGATACACCGGCACGCTGAGGGCAACCTCGACATGGCCTGTCGTTGGAGAAAGATACGGCATCGACACACTTCGACCATCCGCAGCAACTCCACTCCTGATCCGATCAGCGTTTGCACCGAGGTGTGTCGAGCTCTCAGGTTCTGCGAAGACGACGTCGCCATTCTCGCCGAACCACACAACGCCGCTGCTCAACGTGGCCAACCGGCCGTACACCGTACGCAAGGACCTGAGCAGGGGATTCGCATCCATGTCACTCTCATCACCCACAGACGCGGCGAGCAACTCCAGCTCGAAGAACTGTTCGATGAGGAGGCGATCCGCCTGCATCGCTGCCATCGACGAAACCATCATCAGACTCGATTCGGCTGTGGACCGCACATCTCGAAGGGCCGAGACGGCTGCGACGATAGGCAACGTTGTCGCCACTGCCACGGTCACTGCGAGAACGATCAGCTCAGGGCGTCGTATTCCTTTGCCCAACACCGAACCGTGGCGGCCGGTCATGGTGACGGCGCTTTGTCAAGGTGCAGAAGCGAAACGTTTCGTTCGATGACGCGGCGAGTACAGGGACACAACAATTCTGCGTTCGAGAAGCCAGTCGCCTCCATGATTCCGCCTGCGTCGACAGCATCGCAGCCGTGATGGGCTCCCAAGAGATGACCGAGTTCGTGAGCGAGAACGACGATGTCTTCGGCCCTCGCTCCCGGATGATGTCTCACGACGACATACCGTCCACCAATGTCTGCAGCGCCGTCGCTTTTGGTCTTGGATCGTGTTGTGAGCACGATCACAATGTCGGCATCGCCGACCGGCAACGATGCCTTTGCTGAGTCGAGAATCTCTTGCGGCGACTCAGCCTTGGGTGGGGGATTCCAGTTCTTGACCGATACGGGCGTGATACTCACCCCTGTCCCGCGCAGCAGCCCTGCAGCCTCGACGACCAGCGAACGAACGCCGGCTCCCTCGGCACCGAGTCCCTGCCAGGCATCATCGGTGACTACAGCAGCGCGCAGTGACGTTCGCACGAGGACGGCTTGAGGTGTCGGAGCCAGCTGACGACCACATTCGAGAATAGGTATCTTGTCGGTCTGCCACAAACCCAAGACATCGATACCGCGCGAAATGCCGACGGCGGCAACCAACCAAATCGCGCCGAGGGCCAGGACCGAGAGAGCGATCGCACGCCCCATATCTCTGTATTCAGTCAAATCCTCCCCTTTCTGTCCTGCCTTTGGAGCGATCATACGTGAACGGGCGCCTCGGTGCTGTCACGACGCGCTCCATCACCGAGGTGAGGCATCGTTGGCTACGATGAAGCGATCCACGTGACCGTCGCTCGCCGATGCATCTCGGTGAGAACCGAATCGGTGCTCCCAACGTATGCCCCTTCGCATGCGGTTCTCGTGAGGGAACGCGCGTCAGTTTGGAGTGCATATGAGCAGACGAACCATGTTGCTTGTCGGCCTCGCCGCTGGAGCACTGCTCCTTGCGGCCTGCTCGAACTCATCCAGCAACGAAACGACGACGACTGGCGCACCTTCCGGAGGCGACAGTGAGGTTTCGATCGAGAACTTCGCTTTCGGCCCGGATGACATCACCGTTTCCGTCGGTGACACGATCGCCAGGCGGGTAGCCATCGATGTGTACCGCAGAGAACGCAGGCACGCCCTGCAGTCGAGAAGCTGCCCCCAGATGAGAGGGACATTCTCACAAGCACATCTACTTCCTCGGATGCACCCAAGGAGAGGCAGCAGAGCGCTTTGATGAGCGCGTGAGACCGCCATGCGTTCGCCGGACATTGGGTCATCGCCATGTGCTTCTTGATTGGCCAAGCCAAGGGCGTCTTCACAGAACGCTGGTATTTCGTAGGCCTTCAACTCGGCGATGGCTTCCGCGATGGCGTCCCTGAATTGCTGTGGTGCTATCGGTAGCGGCGAGTAGCGACGAGCTTGCTACACAGGTCGCCCGGAAATCAGTGAGGACTGATACAGTTCCCAGCCATCAGGCTGCAGCAACTGGTTAACGGCCCTGCCTGACCTCGGGAACATAGAAATCCTTCACACGCTTTCTCAACAAGGGATCGAGTTCAAACACCCACCGGTACTGTGCCCAATCGACGTGCTGAAGGCAGGACGCTCGGTGATGGGCGAACTGTTCTGAACCACCGCGCGACGGACGATGGCACGGGGAAACAGCCTGGACACTCTGATCTCCATGAGGGCGCAACCTGGAGCGCCAGCGGTCTGGATAACCTGATCTAGGCAGGGCAGGTCTATCAAGATTCGACCTCGACGCGGGACGTTCACCGGCGGCTCGGGAGGCCGTGCTCTGCAGGCGACAGATCCGACGTCGACTCCGGGTGCATCAACATCTCGATCCTAGTGCGACTTGGGTGATTCAGCCGAATTTTCTTGGGCCCACGAACGGCGATTCATTGATGCGCGAGGTCATGGAAACCTGGGGCCTCATACTGAGAGCAGCCTCAGGACTCCGCTTTTAGGACGCGCTCAGGACGCGTTTCATCGAAAACTCGTGCAAGGTATTGAAAGGCAGTGAATACTCGAAATCATTGCTATCACACGGTTTTCGGCGATTCCCCCTGGTCATCAGGATCGTAAGAGCCGTCTGTTAATCCGTGTGTCGTGGGTTCGAGCCCCACCCCCGGAGCAAAAATCAGCGGACTGTTGATACATTGCGCGTGCGGTACTTGGCAAGACCATGCAGCTCCGGCTTGGTCACTCGTCGTTTCCAAGGTCCCAGTCGCCGAAAACTTCGTCCAGCTCTTCCTGTATTTCTTCACTGGTAGGCTCGGATTCGGCGTCGAACTCTGCAAACGGCTGGTAGTCATCCGCGAACGGATCAGGAACGTTTGGTTGTTCGGCCGGCGGCGCGGACGGTGGATTGGGCTGACTGCCACCGAGCAACGCCGAGCCGATGATTCCCTTGAGGGCCAGGTCCACGGAACCGAGTCGCACCAGAAGCTCCGGATTCCACAGTGCTGTCGCCGAACGGAGACTGCCATCGCGGTTCGTCCGTAGCCCGTCAAGCCAACTGTGCATCTGTGCCAATCTGCCGAGCTGGCTCTGAAGGGCATCCAGTATCCGCTCAACGTCGGCAATCTTCTGCGCAATGTGCTCCTTGCGTTCCTTGACAGCGTCGCCGTTGCGCGCCTTCCAGTCGTCCGAAGCGCCATCGAGCAAGTCGTCCATATCACTCATCAGATTCTCGAGTTTGAGCGCGCTTGTCCCGCCCAAAGAAGACTTGGCGCTACCGAGGTCCGCCCGCTCGATGGCGCCTCGCAGTCCATCGAGTGCGCCGAGAGCATCGTTCAGTGCTCCGCTCAATTCGACAAGATCCGCACCGTTGCTCTGGAGGAACTCGGTGTAGCGGTCTATCGCGCCGGCGGTCATGACGATGCCGTCGAAGGTCTCGAAAGGCGATGTGAATAATCCCCACACCCCTGACAAGATCGCACTGCCGAATCCCTCGTCGACGGCACTTGCCCATCCTCCGAATTGGTCGGTGTATCCGCTCAAGTCCAAACCAGAGATCGGCCCGGGTCCCCAGAGCATTGACCCGAGGGTGCCCGACGTTCCGAATGAGTCGATCGCTGTACCCACAGCTCCAGAAGCTACGCCGGCAAAACCGGGGATCTCCCCGGCAACCTCTGCCGCGACCCCGAGAGCGGTGCCCTGCGCCGGGCCGAGCAGCGGCTTCAGTGAGGAAAGATTGCCTTCGCAGCTGAGCAGGGCCTTGAGGAACTTGACGTCGTCGACGTTGTAGAACAGTACGGCGCCGTCATCGACCATCCCTCCGGCAGTCAAGAGCCGATCCCAGAACCCTCCCGTGCTCACCCATTCGCGTAGTTTTGCAACGTCACCCGGGTTGATCGTCCCGGGCCCGCCGACGACTGCTGATCTTCCGTTGACCAAGAGTCGGTTGAGCAGACTCGATGCCTCGTCGGTGATGCCGTGCCACCCGCGACTACGTGCAACGATCTCGATGAGCGCCTGCTGTGCTCTCGGGAAGTCTCCGGCAAACCGTTCGATCCAAGCTTCTCCGTCGATGCCGACCTCTGCGGCGTACGCGTCGTAGACCTTGTCGAGTCCCTTGGCACGTCGGCCGCCGTCAATTACCGTCGCCCCTTCCGCCAAGACCGTTTCGCCAGTTGCGAGTTCGTCCGCCGAACCGAGCACACGTGCCGCCCCAGTTTCTACCGACGTAGCGGCTTTTGGCGCTCGCAGCCATCTGACGCCCTTGAGTCCGAGCGAACCTGCTCCCCAGACAAGTGTGATGATGCCGAATGCCAGGTCCTGCTCCTGCGCTGTCTTTCTGACGTCGAACCACCGCTGAAGGTAACCCTGCAACCCGGTCGACCCAGAAGCGATCTTGACGAACTTTTCCTTGAACAGCGTTATCGCAGTGTGGAAGGCGTTGTACTTAGCTACTACTTCGGTGAGCAGCGACTTGAGGTCGTCCATGTAGCGCTTTTGGATTTCATCCTCAATTGCGAGCAGCGCAGTCCAGTCCTCATCGAAGCTCGTCGTCATAGTGGTGGCTGGCGCATATACGTCGGTGTAACTACTGAGATCTCCATCCCTGTATTGCTCAAGATCGGCGTCGGTGATGTCCCGCGCATCGGTGGTTTGTGTCGTGGTCACTCTTGTCTGTGTGTTTCGGTAGATGAAGTAACCACCTACGGCCGCTCCGAGTACCACCAGGGGGATCCATATCGGAAACGATCCGGTGTCATCGTCCGTGGTTGTCGATGGTGTCGCGGTCGATGCCTCCTGTTGCTCCTCTGGGTCCTGTTCTGTCACAACCGGTTCCTCTAGCTCCGACGCAACCGGTTCCTCGTCGTCGGAGATTGTTACCGGTGTAGCGGTCCCTTCAGCAAAGTCCTGGAACCCAGAGCTCGCATCGTCTCGGATGAGCCACGTGCCTGCGAGCAGCGTTGATCCGACCGGAACGTCGACACCCGTCACGGCCAAGATTGCCGTAGATTCGTTAACCCATTCTTCGAGAGAGACCGTTACGCCGTCGAGAATCGCGCCTTCAGAGCTCGCAAACGTGGTCTCCGTGCCGTCTGAGAGTCGGTACCCGATGAAATAGCGGCCGCCGTCGGGTGTGGTCACGGCGATTGAGAGTTGGGCGAGTGGCACAAGTTCCCTGAAGATTTCGCAAGCGTTTCCTCGAGTGGTGATCTCGAAACGAGCTACTCCGTTCTCCGTTCCCAGATAACGGAACGAAGCAATGTCCATTGCCGCTTCGCCGCTACCGGATTCGGCAGCGTCCGAGGTCGACGGATCTTCGAAGTCGTCGATTCCATCTTCAATCGGCTCGGAAGCCCCCATGCTCGGAAGCCCCCATGTCGTTGGTCGGGCCGAGATATGAGGCGATCGCCGGTGGTCGTGGCGGGTCGGTCGCTTCTTGTTCCACAGATCCGTGATCGCAACCATCGTCGTCGCATATCTCGACCGACGTGAGGCCGGCGTCTACCGGCACGACCTCGAAGATCACAGATCCATCGGCACCGGTCGTGATCGGAATCTCCTCGGTCGTACCGTCGGCGTGCGTGACGACTGCGGTGAGAGCCAGGTCTGACACAGGGCCGTCCGCCTCTGTTTCTACGCACACTTCGACCTGGAACGGGTCAGCGGAGCGCACGACGAGCCGACCCGACCCGTTCGTGCAATCCTTATCACCGAAGCCAACAATCCGAAACTCGACTTCATCCGCCGGGAAGGCCGTCGCGGATCCCGCCGCGAACACGAAGCCGAGTGCTGCTACCAAGGTCACAGCCAAGAGAAGGACCCTCCGATTGAGTCGAATAACGCCCGTCATAGCTTCTCCTGGCGTAGCGCCGTGCTTGCACCCTAGCTACCGGGTTTCTCAGCGTCCAAGAGCACCCCATGCCTTGATCCGAATCGCGGATAGCTGAACGGCGTCGATACGCCAGCCACCGTGACGCGCTGAGCGGGATCGACAACCGGTCGACCACGGTCGTTGTTAGATTCCGCGCTTGGGGTTACGCTTCGTCTTGATGCATCTGGGCATATCTGGATGTCGTGTTGGGTCTTGATAGTGGCCCCGAAAGGAAGGCACCGTGAGACGTGCAACTATCTTGATGGTCGCCGCCGCATTGGCGGTGGCGTCGGTGGGTACTGCGACCGCGGCCGGCACGCCAGTGGACCTGGAAAAGTGTCGGTTGGTGTCGACGCGTCGGTGTGGGATTCGGGCGTGCTGCTCGACCTTTCGGCCGGCATCTTCCCGATCCGGGGATCAGGCCAGATAAACGGCGAGTTCACCACTGCGGAACGTTACGGCATCGAAATCGGGCTGCGCGCCCAGGAGCGTTTCTTGGGGACCCTCCCGGCAGCCCCCAACGGGAACGGCAAGATCGGGATTTACGAAGCATCCACTGGTTCCAGCGACGACCTGGGCCGGGCCACATGGAACTACGACTGGCATGTGGACCTCCGCAACGCCCAGGGAGTGGCGGCAGGGATGACCCTTGCCGACTACGACCTGACACTTGAAACCGACATGTTTACCGCCCAGTTCGGGTTTCCTGTTCTGATCGACCTCACCTTCGGCGGGTTCATTCCGGGCAACGTGGTGCTGTACCAGGCGTCGCTGAATCCGGTTTTCGGGGCAACCGACTTTGCTCCGATGGTCGTCAGTACGTACAACCTGCGTTTGGTACTCACCCCCAAGACTTTCAACGGTCCACCGCTGGCGGTATGAATCCAAGTGAACGTTTCTTAGCGACCATCATGTAGCAACGCGTTCGAGGGGCGTAGCCACGCAAACCGGTGTGCTGCGGAGCCCGTCGGGCCCAGGAATCTCTCCGACAGGCTATGCCTTGATTCGTTTCATGTGGGGGTCGTAGAGGTCGGTTTTGTGGATTGTGCACGGGACTCTTGTGGTGGCTACTTCGAGTTCGTAGTTGCCGTTGTATAGGTAGTCGCTGCTGACACCGACTTTGTTGCGGACGTAGCCGTAGCCGATGTTTTGGTCAACGGTGTAGCCCCAACCCGCCGAGGACAGCCAACCAACAGGTTCACCGTTTCGGTAGATCGATTCCCGCCCTAGAAGTACGACGTCTGGGTCTTCTATGGTGAATGTTGCAAGACGGCGCCGGAGCGGCTCGCCAGCCTGGGCTGACAACGCCTCTCTGCCAAGGAAGTCGATGTCGTGTTTCAGTTTGACCGCCCACCCCAACCCGGCTTCGAGTGGTGTGTAGTCGGGGCCGATGTCGCTGCCCCAAGCCCGGTAGCCTTTCTCAAGACGGAGGCTCTCAATTGCCCGGTAGCCGGCGTTGACGATGCCAAATTCGCTTCCGGCGGAGAGCAACCGTTGGTACAGGGTGAGCGCAAACTCGGTCGCGACATGCAGTTCCCAGCCAAGTTCTCCAACGTATGTGACACGAAGTGCCAATACCGGAATACCACCGACGGTGATTCTTTGAGCTGTTGCGAACGGAAATCCATCGTTGGATAGGTCAACGTCGGTCAGCTCTGCTAACACGTCGCGCGAGTTCGGACCCATTACCGACAGCACAGAAAATGCTGATGTCACGTCGACCAGCGAAGCGTGCAGGCCGTTAGGGATGTTGCGTTCAATCCACGAGAAGTCGTGGGTGGCGAAGCCCGTACCGGTGACGATGTAGAACCGGTCTTCGGCGAGACGAGTCACGGTCAGGTCGCATTCGATGCCGCCCCGACTGTTGAGCATCTGCGTGTAGGTGAGGCGGCCGACTGGGCGGTCGATGCGGTTGGCGCAGATCCACGATAACGCCCGTTCGGCGTCCTTGCCGACGAGCATGAACTTGGCAAATGAGGATTGGTCGAACACTGCGACCCGCTCGCGTACGGCGCGGTGCTCTTCGCCGACGGCTGCGAACCAGTTCTGTCTGCCGAATGAGTACTCGTCGCGGGGGTTTTCACCTGGTGCCCCAAACCAGTTCGGTCGTTCCCATCCCAGCTTCTCACCGAAACATGCACCTGCGACTTCGAGTTCGCCGTACAGAGGCGATCTGCGCAGTGGTCTTGCCGATTCGTGCTCTTCGTGGGGCCAACTAATCGTGTAGTGCTTGGCGTACAGTTCCAACGTGCGTGATCGCACCCACTCGGCGCTCTGGTGCGGCTTACCGAAACGCCGGATATCTACAACCCAAAGGTCCGCCTGCGGCTCACCTTCGACGATCCACTCCGCAAGGGCCTTGCCCGCGCCTCCTCCAGCGGCGATGCCGAACGCGTTGAAACCCGCACCGACGAAAAACCCCACCACCTCGGGTGCTTCTCCAAGGATGAAGTTGCCGTCGGGTGTGAACGACTCCGGCCCGTTGATGAGCTTTCTGATCCCGACAGACTCCAGCGCAGCCACCCTGACCGCAGCTTGCTCCATATGCTGTTGGAAATGGTCGTAGTCGGGTGCGAGAAGTTTGAAATTGAACCCCGACGGCACACCGTGTTTCGCCCACGGTTTCGGGTTCGGCTCGTAACCGCCCACGACAAGCCCCCCGACCTCCTCCTTGAAGTAGATGAGCCGGTCGGGGTCCCGCAGCGTTGGCAGACTGCCGACAACGCCCGTGATGGTGTCGGTCATCATGTACTGGTGCTCGACAGACACCAACGGTACGTTGGCACCGGCCATCCGGCCGATTTCTCCAGCCCACTGACCGGCACAGTTCACGATGATGTCTGTTTCGATATCACCAAGGGTGGTGATAACGCCCTTTACATGCCCGCGTTGTATTGATATCGCGGTGACGGAGCAGTCCTCAATGAACCGAACGCCGGTGTTACGGGCACCCTTTGCGAGCGACATGGTGATGTCGGACGGGTTCACTTGGCCGTCCGTTGGCAGGAACGCGGCGCCGAGCACATCGGTGATGTCCATCAGTGGCCACAGGTCCTGTGCTTGTTTCGCGGTGAGTATCTCCATGTCGAGACCAAAGGCATGCGCCGTGGTTGCCTGGCGCTGCAACTCAATCATCCGGGCCTTGTTGCACGCCAGACGCAGTCCACCGTTTTGCTTCCACCCGGTGGCGAGACCGGTCTCGGCCTCGAGGCTGGCGTACAAGTCGACACTATATTTGAGAAGCTGTGTCACATTCGCATCGCTACGGAGCTGGCCAACTAGCCCGGCGGCGTGATAGGTCGAACCGCTGGTGAGTTTCGACCGCTCGATCACAACGACGTCCTTTATCCCAATCTTCGCAAGGTGGTACGCGGTTGAGCATCCGACGATGCCCCCACCGATGATGACGGCCCGCGCTGACGTGGGGAGGTTCACGTCACGTCCGTTTCGGGCGAACCCATGAAGTTTTCGTACTCCAGTTCAAACCGGGCGAGGTTCTCCTGTGTGTACGCGTCGAAGTCCATATCGACGGTCGAGTGGATCGCCGACATCATGGACCACAGGGTCTCGCGCAGAAGCGAAGCGCACTTCATAGCGTGGAACTGTCGCCGCACACTTGGCCTGACCTCGGTGCCAAAGTAGGTCTCCAAGAGCCAGGTCTCCTGGTCTGGCGACAGTTGACTGTTAGACGCAAGGCCCCCGAGATCAAACAGCGGGCTGTTGAAACCGGCGTAGTCCCAGTCGATCAACCACAGTCGATCTCCATCGTCGATGAAGTTCGCCGCGAGGAGATCGTTGTGCCCAAGAACGACATCGATCTGCCCTACCGCGTCTTCAAGGATCTCAGCGTTGGCCAATAGCCCGGGAAGCGATTCACGACCCTCGCCACGAGCCTCGGCGAGTGAGGAAACATAGTCGCGGATCACATGAAACACCCAGAACATCAGGATTGGGCCTCGGAGGTGCTTGGGGATTTCCTCATGAGTTCTGCGCACGAGCGGCACGATGCGTTCGAGCATTTCTGGTGACCGCACGTCCTCGGGCGTCAGAGTGTGCCCGTCGATGAACCGGATCACCAGCGCACCCTGCTGGTTGTGGACGACTGGGGGTGAGACTCCTGCGGCACCTGCTGCGCGAGCAATAGCCGCTTCGTTGGACCGCAGAATGCCGTGCACGGGCAGGTCCTCACCGATTCGTACGAAGAAGCGTTCACCTCGGTCGGTCACTACAAAGTTGGTGTTCGTGAGACCTCCGGCAACCGGCTCCGGGGTGACAGGCCCTGACCAGCACTCAAGCTGTGCCGCCAGTCTCTCAGCATCCGTGTTGAGCATCATCGCCACACTCTACGCATTGCGCGGCGACGAATACGGTGCCGAAATCGAGAGGTCCGTCTGTTAGGTTTACGACGCACGGTGCTTGGTATGAGAGGCGGACGAGATGGCGGACGAATGGAGGGTGCACAACCCGGATGGCAACCTCCGAGTCATCGTCACCAAGCAACTTCCCGGGGATCGTTGGATGAACATCCTTGAGGCTGCTGATTGTCGAGTGGAAGTTTGTCAGTCCACGCAGGTGCTCACGTTCGATGAGATTTCACAACGTATCGGTCCAAACTGTGATGGTGCCATCGGTCAGCTCACCGAACCCTGGACTGCGGAGCTGTTTGGGGTTCTGAAAGACGCCGGGGGCCGGGTGTACAGCAACTATGCGGTCGGGTACGACAACGTCGACGTGCAAGGCGCTACCGAACACGGGATTCCCGTTGGAAACACACCTGGTGTGCTGACAGAGACCACGGCCGAGATGGCGGTCGCCCTCACGTTCTCTGCCGGCCGCCGCATCGTCGAGGCCGACAGCTTCATGCGGGCTGGGAAGTACGAAGGTTGGTTGCCGACGATGTACATCGGGCAGCGTTTTTTCGGAGGGACGGTAGGGGTAGTCGGTGCGGGACGAATCGGCGGGGCGTACGGCCGGATGATGGTCGAGGGCTTCAAGATGAACCTTGTGTACTTCGACAATTACCGAAACGAAGCACTGGAGCGCTACGTAGCCGACTATTCGGCGCTGCTTGTTGCACACGGGGAGGCGCCCGTGATGTGTCGGCGTCTCGGCACGGTCGAGGATGTTTTCAGGGAAGCCGACGTGCTCAGTCTCCACACGGTCCTCGACGACAGCACCCGGCATCTTGTAAACGCACAACGCCTGGCCCTAATGAAGCCCGACGCGATCCTGGTGAACTCGAGTCGCGGACCCGTGATCGACGAGACCGCACTCGTTGAGCATTGCCGTGCTAACCCAGACTTCAAGGTTGGTCTCGACGTGTTCGAGGACGAGCCGGCAATGAAACCGGGCCTTGCGGAACTCGACAATGTCGTCATTGTGCCCCATATAGCCTCGGCAACCGTGTGGACGCGCCAAGGGATGGCCACGTTGGCTGCGGCGAACGTGGCGGCGATCCTCCAGGGGCAGCCACTGTGGGATGGTGACGGTGTCTTGCCTTTCCTCAGTGGCGACGTGCCTGCAGCAGCTCCGAGCATCGTCAATGCCGAAGCCCTCGGGCTGAAGTGAACAGCATGCTTAAAAACGAAGGAGCAACAACATGCGCATAGCGGACCGCATTTCGCAACTGGGGACCGAGACTGCCTTTGCGGTCTCCGCCGAAGCCGGTGCCTTTGCCGCCCAGGGCAACACGGTATACCCGTTCCATTTGGGAGATCTCAACCTTGCCACGCCGTCAACGGTGGTCGACGGTGCGTTCCGTGCGATCCAGGACGGCAAGACCGGATACAACCCCAGTGCCGGAATCCCGCAGTTGCGTGAAGCGTTGGCTGAGGATTTGTCTGCTTCACACGGTGTCTCATACACCGGCGAAAACGTGGTGTTGCAACCTGGGGGAAAGCCAGTTATCGGGAAGTTCATCATGACTTTGATGAACCCCGGCGACGAGGTGCTGTACCCGAACCCCGGGTACCCGATCTACGAATCACAGATCGAGTTCCACGGCGGGGTCGCCGTGCCCTACGCGTACATCGAAGGAGCGGACGGGTTCGAACTTGACTTCGACGCTATTGAGCAGAGCATCACCGACAAAACTCGGCTGCTGATCCTCAACGATCTGCAGAACCCTATAGGGGCCGAGGCCTCGCTGGCAGAACATGTACGTCTGGCGGAACTCGTCCTCAAACACGACCTTTATGTGCTTGTCGACGAGGCGTACTTCGACATGCGGTACGAGGGCGCCAGCATTTCGTTTGTGTCCCAGCCCGGGATGCTCGACCGATGCGTGATCCTCTACACGTTCTCGAAGAAGTTCGCGATGACCGGGTGGCGTCTCGGTGCAGCAATCGGGCCGGACCGCATCATGGAGGTCATCGCAAAACTCAACGTGAATGACGAGTCATGCCCAAACCACTTCATCCAATATGGCGCTCTGGCCGGATTGGCGGGCGACCAGGCTGAGGTGCTTGCAATCCTCGAAACCTTGCAGGCGCGACGCGATACCGCAGTCGACGCGCTCAACGGAATCGAAGGGATCCATTGCTTTCGTCCCAACGCGACGTTTTACCTCTGGCCGAACGTCACCGAGTTGATGGACAACAAGAACATGGACGACTACGACGTGTTCAGGCGGGCAGCGCTTCACGCCACGGGTGTCTCGTTCTGCTCGAGGATTCATTTCGGGCGCCCGCAACCCGGCGAAACCGACCGCTACATTCGTTTCGCATACTCAGGGATCGATGTTGCCGAGATCCAAGAGGGTCTCGAATTGTTCAAGGCTTGGTGTGAGGGTTAGCGAGCCAGCCGATGGTGAAGCGATTCAGCCCCGACGTTCTCGACCATGACCGGACCTACCGCGAGACTCTTCTCGGGATCGCAGGCCGTGCTCTCGACGCTGTTGACCCGGAGACATCAGTCCAGCGGGTTCTTTCGCTGAGCGAATCTGGACTGCGTGTGGGCACTCACAGCGTCAGCATGGCTGGCATCGATCGCTGTGTGGTCCTTGGATTCGGCAAGGCTGCGCTCGGCATGGGCCGCGGTGTTGTTGCCCAACTCGGCGACTTACCAATGTCGGGAATCCTGATCAGCAACGAGATTGGAACGGTTCCGCCGTTCGAGGTTCTCGCGGCTGCCCATCCGATACCCGACGCGAAGGGCGTGACCGCCGGTCGCCGCCTACTCGAGTACGCAGGGTCGGTTGGTGCGAAGGACCTTGTGATCGTCCTGATTTCTGGAGGCGGGTCTGCGTTGTTGACAGTCCCGGCGGCAGGACTCAGGCTGCAAGACATCAGCGCCACCAATGCGGCCTTGCTGCGTTGTGGTGCTCCGATCGCTGAAGTTAACACGGTGCGCAAACATCTTTCAGCAGTGAAGGGGGGCAGACTTGCGAAAGCCATTGTCGGGGCAGGTGCGATCGTGACGTTGGTTCTTTCTGACGTTGTTGGGAACCCCCTGGATGCGATCGCATCGGGCCCCATGGTGGCCGACCGGACGTCGTTTGCCGATGCTTTGAAAGTTCTCGATCTTTACGACATCCGTTCTGACATGCCCGAAGCCGTGCTCAGGCACCTGGATGCCGGGGCCCGAGATGAAATCGCTCAGAATCCAACCACTGGCATCCTGTTCGAAACCCACGTCATCGAAATTGTCGCTGACGCTTCGATCGCAGCAGACGCCGCCGTCGATGCCGCAACACAGGCCGGCTACGTGGCGAGCGTGGTTACGTCGAACCTCGAAGGGGAAGCAAGTGACGTTGGCCGCCAGATCGTGAAAGACGCTGCGACGCTGAGGCCTGGGGAGATGTCTGTGTACGCGGGTGAGACGACGGTGACTGTGCGGGGGAGCGGCGTTGGAGGGCGGAACCAAGAACTGGCGCTTGCGGCGGCCATCGAGCTCGACGGTTCAGAAGGTCTCGTGATTCTGGCGCTTGGCACAGATGGAATCGACGGAATGACACCGTCGGCGGGTGCCTTCGGGGATGGTTCTACGGTTGCGAGGGGGAGAGACGCCGGTCTGGACGCCGCCGACCACTTGACCCGCAACGACTCGCATACCTTCTTGCACGTTATTCGCGACACCGTCAACTGCGGACCGACCGGCACCAATGTTGGCGATCTGATCATCGTGTATCGCACTGGGGCTGGCCTGTAGCGAAACCTCGGCGAGCACCCCAAGATTGGGTGATCGTCGGGTTGAGGCACAAGGCGCCGGCGGCCGAATCGAGATGTTATAAAGGTGTGAACAGTTTGGCATTGTGGAATACGGGCGCGCTATGTCTCGTTCTGTTGTGTGAAGACGTCCACCGCCCTTCAGGCGGTGGACAAGTAACATTGCGGAGGCAGGTTGTGTTTAGCCAAACGAAGTTCAAGGGTGCTGTGGGTGCCTTGGTCCTTGTGGCAGCCGCCTGCGGGTCGGCGTCCGGCAGCAGCGATAGCCCCGCAACCACGTCCCCAACCGGCGGGGCACCCGAGACCACGGTAGCGACAGCCGCTCCGATTCAGGGCGTACTTCCAGAGGGTCCATCGGCGCTCGACAACCGGTTCAACGAATCCTTTCCACCACCACTGATCGACCCCTCTGAGATCCGTTCGGGCGGGCCGCCCCCAGACGGAATTCCGCCAATTGACAACCCGCAGTTCGTTTCGGTGTCCGAAGCCGATGTCTACTTGAACGACCCTGAACCGGTACTCGTAGTTGACATCGACGGCGACGTTCGAGCCTATCCGATCCAAATCATGATGTGGCACGAGATAGTCAACGACACGGTCGGTGGGATCCCCGTCACAGTTTCGTACTGCCCCTTGTGCAACTCGGCGGTCACGTTCGAGCGGACGATCCGCGGTGTGGAAACAACATTTGGTACCTCAGGTAATCTATACATTGCAAACCTGGTGATGTACGACAGGGCTACCGAGACTCTGTGGAACCAGATCGACGGTCGCGCTGTGGTTGGCCTTCTCACGGGCGAAGTCCTCAAGCAGGTCCCTTCGGCGACCGTTTCGTGGGGGGACTTCAAAGCATCACGACCCGACGCCAAGGTGCTCGACCGGGAACGTACCGGGGCGAGTCGCAGCTACGGGACGAACCCGTACACGGGTCTTGACGACCCCAACGGTCAGCCCTTCTTGTTCAACGGCGAAGTTGATGTCCGGGCGAAAGCTATGCAGCGCATTGTTGCAATCGAAGGCTCGACCCAGGCCATTGCGTGGGCCCTGGATGCTCTCAGCAGCGATGCTGAGGCAAACGTGACTGTGGGCGAGATCGACGGCGACGCGCTTACGATCTTCTGGAAGGCAGGCGAGGCATCGGCTCTCGACACTAGGGACATCGCGAGTGGACGCGACGTCGGCACGGTTGGCGTGTTCTCTCCGGTCGTCGACGGGGAGGCCCTCACATTTGTGGCGGTGGGCGATACCTTTGTTGACGACCAGACATCATCGACGTGGGACGTCTTCGGCGAGGCGGTTGACGGTTCCCTTGTGGGGTCCAAGCTTGAGCCAGTCACTTTTGTTAGAACCTTCTGGTTTTCATGGTCGACGTTCCGCCCAGATACTGAATTTTTCGAGGCATCGTGATATCGCACGACCCTCTTGAACTCAGCTGCCTTGCGATCCGCCTGTCAACGGTCGTGCCCCAACGGGCAGAGGCATCTCACCAAGGAAAGGCAAGAAAATGGATTTTGGACCATTAGGGCTCGCGTTAGCCGCAGGCGGACTGTCAACTGTCAATCCGTGTGGTTTCGCAATGCTACCGGCGTACCTGTCGTTCTATGTAGGGGCCGATGAGGATCAACTTCCGAACGCATCAACACGAACGGCGCAAGGCCTGCTTACCGGTTTATTCGTTTCTGGCGGGTTCCTGTTGGTGTTCGCGATCATTGGCATCCCCATCACCTACGGCGCGACCCGGATTGTGCGCGCTATCCCTTGGGTAGGGATTGCTCTGGGATTGGCGTTGCTGTTCATAGGGATAGCAACGATGCTCGGTCGCAAGATTTCTATGACGATCACGAACCCGGTTCGTCCGGGGCAAGAACGTCAGCCGAAGACGATGTTTATCTTTGGGATCGGGTATGGCATAGCGTCTCTCGGATGCACCTTGCCGGTATTTCTCGCCGTGGTCGGTGCGTCGCTTGCGACCCGCGGTCCCGGGTCTGCACTCGCCGTGCTCGGTGCGTACGGGTTAGGGATGGCGATCATGCTCATCTTGTTCTCAACCGGCGCTGCGCTAGTGCGCGATGGCCTTGTGCGCATGGTTCGCAAGTCAATGCCGTACATGCACCGCATCACCGGTAGCATGTTGACGGCTGCGGGCGTCTATCTCACGTACTACTGGGTTCGCGTTAAGTTTGGCTCGGTGGCGACATTGGCTGATGACCCCATCGTCGGTTTCGTAGGAGATTTCACCTCCGCAATCGAGCGTTTCGCTGCCGGATCTGGCCGCACGTTCATGTACTTTGCTGGGGCTGCGCTCGCCGCGATCCTGCTAGCCATGCTCTGGAATCGCACCAAGCCCGCAGTTGCGGCTGACGGTCATGGGGCGGAAATCATTGGCGCTCAGAGTCGTGGGGACGACCATGAGTCCGCAGCGATTGAAGAATCTGTCGACGTCTAACTAGGAGACCACCGTGGCACGGTATCAAGACAAGCAAGCTGGCGCGAGACGCCAGGAGCGCAGGGTTGGGGACGCGAAACGTCGCACCCGCAATCAGCGGCTGAAATGGGGCGGTATAACACTGGCCGTCATTGCACTCGCTGTCGTCTTCTTTTCGACCGTCGAGCCACCAAAGCAGTCCGCGGTCGCGGTTGGACGCGCCTCGGTGGGTCAGCCTGCTCCGGCTATCGAAATGGTTGACTTTGAAGGTGTGGACGTGACTCTTGCGCAGTTCGTTGGCACCCCCGTAGTGTTGAACTTTTGGTCTTCCTGGTGTCCCTTCTGTATTGCGGAAATGCCCGACTTTGAAAGGGTCAGCCAAGCAGCGGGTGACCGTGTCGAGTTCATCGGTGTCAACCTCCAAGACGACGCCGGACTTGCGGACGACCTGAGGATCGAAACCGGTATCACCTACCGGGTGACTCGCGACCCCCAGGGCGTCGTGTACGCCGCATTCGGGGGCATTGCGATGCCGACGACGGTGTTTATCGATGCCAATGGCATTGTCCGCGAGGTCGTGACAGGGCAAATGTCCGAGGATCGGCTGACCGCAAAGATCGCAGAACACTTCTCGATCGGCGTCTAGCTGTACTCGGCCATTAGGTTGGTGACACTCGGCTGATTGGTGGGCGCCGTGCGAGGGAGCTGTGGTTGCGTTGGTAGTTGTAGTAGTCAAGCCATGGTTGCAGAGCTTCGGCTCGTTCGCTATTGCTGGTGAAGACTTGCCTGTAGGCCCACTTGGTTTGCTGCGTCCGGTTGAAGCGTTCAACTTTCCCGTTCTGCCATGGGCAGTGGGGCCGGATGGTTATGTGGGTTGCTCCTAATGCTGCAAGGGCGTCCTTGACGGCTTTGCTACGTGTGTAGGACCAGTGGTTATCAGTCATTACAGACTCGATCCGGGGGATGCCACACGATTTGAAGAACTCGGCGGCTCTTGTCAGGAACCCGGCTGCGGTGTCACCTTTCTCATTGTTGAGGATCTCTGAGCAGGCGAGGCGGCTGTAGTCATCGACTGCTGAGTGCACATAGTGGTATCCAACACGGGTGTTCCTCTTCAAAGCTGTGGATCCCATCTGGCGCCCCCACGCTTTGCAACCGCCACCGGGAGGGATCCGCCCGAGTTTCTTGACATCCATATGGATCAGCTCACCAGGACGGTCGCGTTCATAGCGGACCGCGGTGACTTTGGAGGCATGAATCACCTCACCGGTAAGCGGATCACACTCATCGAGATACGGCACATTATGACGTCTCAGAATCCGGCTGATAGTCCTTGCAGGGTTTCCTAGCTCGTCAGCAAGACGATCCGGTCCGACTCTCAGCTTGAGCCGTGCGGCGACCACCAAACGTTCAATATCGGGACTGGTACGTGTCGGTGAACAACGCGGCTGCGACGACCGATCCTCCAGACCGGCTTCGCCTTGAGAATCGAAGCGGGCAACCCAACGGTGGGCGCAGTGGCGTGATACTCCCATAGCTTTAGCGACGTGGGCGACAGGCATCCCCGCGAAACGGACCCGTTGAACCAACAATCTACGCCCATAAACCGTGAGCCGGGCATTACGGTGTGCCATGAAGACCTCCAGTGGGGTGTGACAGCAATCACCACTCCACTGGAGGTCTTCACTTAATCAAGAACTGTCACCGACGTCCCGGCCGAGTACATCTAGCGGTTTAGGAGGGCGGTCAACTCTCGAAGCTGAGATCGGTTGCCATGCCGGCCTCGTAGTGTCCAGGGATCAGGCACACAGCTGCCGTATAGTCTTCAGCGTTGTCTGGGAAGGTGAACTCCATAGTTCCAGTCTCGCCGGCGGCGAGTAGGAGTACGGCGTCTTCCGCTTCTTCATCGTGGGCGTCTCCGTCATCGTGGTCCGATTCGTCCTTGTCCATGTCCTCCATAGCAGCGTCGTCGTGGTCTTCCTCTATGGCGGAGTCGTCGTGGTCTTCGTGACCTCCGGCAAGGTGTTCCTCAACACGGTCCGCGTTGGATAGTCTGAATTCGTGTTCCACGACTCCGGAGTTGGTAACTACAAACTCGACGGTTTCGCCGGGTGTGAACGTGAAGGAACTACCAGCGATCGCGAACTCGGTGAGTTCGATTTCGATGACACGCACCGAATCGTCACCCAAAGATGTAGCTTGCGGGGCCTCCGATGTAGCTTGCGGGGCCTCCGTTGTTGCTACCGGCCCGTCGACAGGCGCCACAGGAAGTTCCGTAGCTGCGGTCGAGCAAGCCGTCGCACCGAGGAGAAGTGCGAACAGTAAGAAGCGCATTCCTGAGAGTCGGTTCCACATGATTGATTCCTTTGTCGAATGGGTTTCATGTACGACACGATTGTCTCTCGGGATGTGGCACAGCCATAGTCACCTATTTGGTGACGAATCCTCCCCCATATGGGGGAGGGAGACTCTTGGTGGGGTTACTCGATGACTTCGGTACGCAGTCCTACTGCGACGGCCTCGGCTCTTGATGACACACCGAGACGGTCGAAGATTCCTTTGACGTAGGTTTTGACGGTCGCCTCAGAGATACCTAGCTCGTACGCCACCTGCTTGTTTTCGGCACCGTTTGCGATCAATTGCAATACCTGTTGTTCCCGCGGACTCAGTCGGCCCTCTGGCTTGGAATTGGAGCGTATGTCGGAGATGAGCGGCTCCACGAGTTGTCCATGGATGTAGGTTTTGCCTTCTGCAGCCGCGGTGATCGCGGCGAGCAGCTCATCGCGACCGGCGCTTTTGATTAAATACCCGGCTGCCCCGAGTTCGAGTGCCCGCCGGACATACCCGGGCTGGTCGTGCATCGAAAGCATCAGGGTCCTGACCTGCGGGAAATCTTTACTCAACCGCTCCAGCGCTGCGAGACCGGTCATGCCGGGCATGCGGATGTCGAGGAGCACTACATCGATGGGGTGCTGCGCAAGTGCGGTGAACATGTCGTCGGCCGACTCCGCGTCGCCGACAATCTCGATCCCCGGGGCGTCGGCCAACATGTAGCGAATGCCGTCTCGCACTACTTCATGGTCGTCGACAATCAGGATGTTCAACTTGTACCCTCCTCCGTGTGGGGCAGCCAGGCATGGAATACCGTGCCGCCGGACGGTGCCGCTTCTAGGCTGACACCACCGTTAAGCGCGACGAAGCGTTGTCTCGTCGTACTCAAGCCGAGTCCCGGATCCGTCGCGCCTCTGATACCGGTCCCGTCATCGACCACATCGAGAAGAAGCGTCGTGTCGTTGCTGTGGAGCTGGACTGTGACGTGCCGTGCGTTGGCATGTTTGCGGATGTTGGTGATCGCTTCTCGAGCGGCCCGATACATTTCAGTTCGGTGCGCTGCCGACGGCTCGTAGTCGAGTTCGATGGTCAGATTTACATCGAGTTCGGTCTCGGCCTTGGTTAGCTCGACGAGTTCCTCGAGCGCTGCGGCGATCCCTGCATCGGCGGCGAGCTCGATATGCAACAGGCGGAGCTCACGCCGCAGCGTGGTGTCCATGTCGCGAACGACTTCGGCAAGGCGCTCCAGCTCGTCCCCTACAGGATGTGAGGCGTCGAGTTGCGCGCGTGCACCTTCAAGGCCGTACAGAAGTCGATACATGGGTTGCCCAATGTCGTCGTGGAGAGCGCTCACGACGCGCCGCCGCTCCTCTTCTTGTGCCACGAATGAGGACTGGAGCAACGCTTCTGCTTGCTTTCTTCGGTGGTTCAGTTCGCGTCCACGGGCAGTAACTCCAAACGCCATGACGAGACCGATCGCCACAAGACCGATGGCAATGGACAGCCACACGTTGCGGGTAATTTGGCCGAGAGCAGTGTTGAGTCCGCTTGCGGTTTGTTCGACCTCGACGACGAATATCGATTCGATGGCTGGCCCGCCAACGGCGACATAGAACTCCAGTAGTTCGCCGTGTGCGCGGTCGAACGCGTGGGCGGGGTCTGCCAGGTCAGAGATATGGGTTCTCTGTCCGTTTTCAAACGCTAACGCCGCATGGATAGGGATCGCGAATTGTTGGCCCATAAGTTCTGCGGCGTCCGAGTACACAATCGTGCCATCTCGCGCCCACACCTTCACCCGTACGGTCTCTCCGCCTAGGACTTTCGTGCGGACCGCTACATCGAACGCCGCGTAGTCGGCCGGTTCTTCGCTCGCGGTAGGGGGGAACGGCGGAAGGTCTTCGACAATCGCCGCGACCATCGCAGCTCGAGCATCGAGGAGGTGTCCCCGCGCCGATCGCGTGATCGAAAATCCGAGGATCAATGTGAGGATGAGAGAGAGCGCAATCCCGACGACCGCGAGTCTGCCGAGGCCACCAATTTCGATCCAGTCTGATCGTAAATTGTTGGTCGATCGGCGCAGTCGCTGAAGCAGCGTCTGAGCTACCACGATTCGGATGATGTCTCGCGGCAGTCTGCCAGCGATGGAGTCTCCAGGATCTGTTCGCTGTACGGCATGTTGGTAATAATAGGCGCCCGTCGGGCGCCCTGTTGAGAACCAGAAGGCGTGGTTTTGTCGTGCAGGCGTGTCTGGACATGCCGAAGACGCGACGATCGACTCCTATTGGCGATTGGGATCAGGAACTCCGTGGCAAGTAGTGTGACCTCAACGACTGATCGAAGAAGTGAATGGTCCGATCGAGTTCCAAGCTACTCCCGATTGCGGCCGTTGTCGTTCTTAGTATCGGGGTGGTTTATCTCGCTGCCGGGTCCCCTTGGGGCGGCTCCCCAGGTGAGACAGCCGTCGCTTCATCAGCGGGACCGGTTATCGATGGGGCGGAACTCTACACAGCGAATTGTGCTGCCTGTCATGGCGCCAATCTCGAAGGTGTTGCAGACTGGAAGAAATCGAATCCTGACGGAAGTCTCAAACCGCCTCCGCATGATTCATCCGGCCATACCTGGCACCACGGAGATCCTACGTTGCTCAGAATTATTGCAAACGGTGGTGGTTTCCCAGAAACGAAGATGCCAGCGTTCGGTGACAAACTCACCGATGCGGACATGGACGCGATTCTCGAGTTCATCAAGACGGCGTGGGGTCCCGACGAGCGCGAGTTTCAGCGCGAGGCAACTGTTCGTGAAGTCGAGTCGGAGTCCTAGCGAACGTGTTCCGGTCGTTGGAGCCGCGTTGGTTCAGAACTGAGGTTGGCCGACACCGCCGCTGCAGGCACCACCCGGCTCAGGGGCGGTTAGTCCGCGGGTGAATTCGTTGACGAACTGTGCAATGCGGGGGTCGGTTGGGTCGTCGAGTTCAAGCTGCGTCCCCCATGCGCTTGCGACAACGGGAAAGTCCATACCCGCAACGGGTGACACGATCACCTTTTCGCTTGGGCTAACAAAGCCGCGCAGAGACTGGATGTCCTGGCTGGACAGGCCAGGGTCGTACGCAACCCATACAGCGCCATGTTCCATTGAGTGCACAATGTTCTCCGCGGCGACCTGCTGGTCGTAGAAGCCGCAGTTTTGCCAAATTCCAGCGTGTTGCCCACCGACCGGCAGTTCATTTGCCGCATAGAGCACGCCGTCGACGTGGCGAGGGTCCCCAACATGTAGCGTCTGGGTACCTTCGGGGATTCCCCTAGCTTCGGGAGGTGAAAGCAGGACGAGGGCAACGACCGAAGCCACGATCGTGACTACGATGAGTGGCGCAATGGCCTTACGCCATTTCGGTTCGCTCGGTGCCTGATCGGCGACTACCGGCTTAGCGCCCGCTTTTGTCCTGGCCTTAGCCTTTGGTTTGTTGCTCATGAATGCTCTGTGTGTCCGGCCCCGCCTTGTGTGTCAGCGGGTACCCTAGCGGTGTTTCGCCGCCAATCGCTCTCATCCACAAAGGCCGTTGCGCTGAGTGTCGTCTACCGCCTACTGTCATTTCGGAACGAGAGGCCGTGATGCTGACATTCACTGATGAACAGAACCTTATCCGCGAGAGCGTCGCGGAGATCGGGCACCGCTACGGGCACGAGTATTTCACCCGAAAGGCACGCAACGGCGGTCGAGCACACGAACTATGGGAAGAGGTTGGTCGCGCCGGGTTTGTTGGGGTATCCATATCGGAAGAGTACGGGGGTGGCGGCATGGGGATGGCGGAGCTAAGCATCGTCATCGAGGAGCTTGGCCATCAAGGGTGCCCGCTTCTTATGCTGATCGTTTCGCCGGCAATCTGTGGTTCGGTGCTCGAACGGCATGCGTCAGAGGAGATGAAACGTGAATGGCTTCCAAAGATTGCTTCGGGCGAAAAGCTCATGTCCTTTGCTATCACCGAGCCGGATGCGGGTTCGAACTCGCATAACCTCTCGCTCACTGCAGTCAGGGACGGCGATGTGTGGCGGCTCAACGGCACGAAGTACTACATCTCGGGCGTCGACGAGTCCGACGCGATTTTGGTTGTCACACGAACATCCCGAGATGACGTCACTGAGAAGGGGAGGCTGTCACTCTTTGTCGTTCCGACTGACTTGCCAGGGTTGACGTACCACCGTATTGAGATGGAGCTTATCGCTCCCGAAGACCAGTTCACGATTTTCTTCGAAAATGTTGAACTCCCGGCATCCGCCCTTGTCGGGGAGGAGGGCGACGGACTTCGCCAGGTGTTCGACGGTCTCAACCCCGAGCGCATCGCGGGTGCTGCGATCGGTAACGGGATTGCGCTGTATGCGTTGGACAAAGCTACGAAATACGCCAACGAGCGCAACGTATGGGGAGTGCCGATTGCTACCCATCAGGGTATAGCGCACCCACTGGCGAAGGCGTACATCAACGTACAACTCGCACGGCTTGCTACCTACCAGGCAGCGCAACTCTGGGACTCAGGTGCTGAGGCGTCCGAGGCTGCGAACATTGCAAAATATTCCGCTGCTGAGGCCGTCCTCGAAGCGCTGGACCAGTCGATCCAGACCCATGGCGGAAACGGTCTCAGCACCGAGTACGGTCTTGCGGACATGTGGTTTGTTGCACGGCTCTTACGAACCGCTCCCATCAGCCGAGAGATGATTCTCAACTTCGTTGCCCAGCATTCGTTGGGTCTCGCCAAGTCATACTGAGCGCCTAGACCTGTCACCTAGAGGCTTTGCACTCCCAGTGTGACTCGCCGCCGGTCATGAGAAGCCATGCTGCGGTCGCTACGTTGGCAGTTGGGTCGTAGGGCGATGTGTCTGAGAACCCGGCTTTTGCTGCCCGGTCTGCCCAGTAGTGGGGGAGGAACTGGAACAATCCAGCGGCACCCGATGACCGGTTCGTGATGTTCGGATCGCCGCCCGATTCGCAGGCCATGATCTGCAGCGCCCATTCGACTCGGTCAGCGGTGAAATACCGAGACACAAGAGGCCTCCATCTCTCGACAGACGGCGTGACTATGCGAAGACGTCCCGCCGAATGGGCGGACACCAAGTATGTCTGTTGGGCGTACTGTCCGTTGGCTGCCAGCAGCGCATCGGCGCGCATCCTCGCTCGGACCGCAATCCTTTGGCTCGCGAGCGCATTTGCACCGTTGCTTTCGAGCCTACCTCCGGCGCGGGCGGCTGGAGGCGAGTAGCGGGTATGTATGTCGGGGTCGTCGTCAGCGGTTTCGGCTACAGCTTGTGCGACGGCTTCGGTTGACGAAGCTTCGGGGCCAGCGACCGCAGATGCCGCGAGGGCGGTGGTAACGGTGAGGATCGTTGCCACAACGGCGGCGCGCCGCGACAAATTGACTTGCTTACGCATACAGGGACCTCCAGGGAGGGTGGGGGAGTGGCACTCCGGGTGAGTGCGGAGGGCAGATTTTCAGTCGCATTGCCCAGTGCGGTCCGCAACGATAGCTGGCTGTTCACCGTATGCAAACCCCCGGCAACCCGGTTCCCTTGGTCCGCGTCGTCCGAATCGTCGTTAGGATTTGGGGCATGTTTCATGTCGTCCTCCACGAACCTGAGATACCGCCGAATACGGGGAATCTGATGCGGCTCACGGTGAACGTTGGCGCCGAGCTCCATCTCGTGCATCCACTTGGGTTCGAGCTGGACGACACCCGTATGCGCCGAGCCGGACTCGACTATCGAGAGCACGCCAGGGTGCAACACCATGAAACCTTTGCGGAGTGCGTCGAGGAATTGGCCGGGCTTCGTTTTGTCGCGTTTAGCCAGCACGCCGAACAGCTTTATACCGACGTCGAATACCGCACGGGCGACGTGCTGGTTTTCGGCAAGGAGTCGACCGGGCTACCGCGCGAGGTGCTCGACCATCCGGCAATCAGCGAAAAGGTGCGCATCCCGATCGCACCCGATGGGAGAAGCTTGAACCTAG
This sequence comes from Acidobacteriota bacterium, assembly GCA_022562055.1. Classification (NCBI taxonomy): domain Bacteria; kingdom Pseudomonadati; phylum Acidobacteriota; species Acidobacteriota bacterium. The sequence continues at coordinate 99,201 of JADFQA010000005.1, forward strand.
CGAACGCAGCAGCGATCGGAATATATGAGGCCTGGCGTCAAAACGGGTTTATGGGGTCCGACTCTCGTGAATGAGAACGCTCACGAGATCGAGCGGGCAGCTGCCGATATGTGGCGCTCCGAGCGGGTGCAGCGCTTTGGCGCCTGGCATGTCGGATACGCCGCGGGTTATTCGCGTCGTGCGAACTCGGCAATATGGGTGGGTCCTGGTATCGACGGGCTGGACGCAGCGGCGTCGTGGTTACGCGAGCACAACGTGAGGCCGACTGTGCGGCTCACATCCGAGATGCCCCCACACGTTGACGAGGAACTGCGTTCGAGAGGATGGGCTCTTGGAGGTCCAACGCTTGTGATGGTGCGCGATATCGGTGAGGTCGTGGATGTATCAGGCATCAGCATCATGGATTATCCAAATCATGCTTGGCTCAACCATGTGCGCCTAGTGGCCGGTATCCCTGAGAACCTTGAAGGTGGTTGGCGCGGCATTCTCAGCAGAGCGCCGCGGCCCCGCGGATTCGCGATTTCTGCCGGGACGCCGGTCGTCGCAGCCGGCGTCGGGTTTATTTCCGCTGGCTGGCTCGGTCTGTTTCAGCTCGGTGTCATGCCAAAACATCGACGCCAGGGACTCGGTCGTCAAACCGTCGATACTCTCACAACATGGGGACGCGAGCAGGGGGCTGATCGGGTGTTGCTTCAGGTCGCCGCCGGGAACCGGATGGCACTCCCGCTGTATCGAGGTATGGGGTTTTCGACCGAATACGAGTACTGGTACCGCTCGATCAAGTAGCGTACGTCCATGGGGCACGAAACACCGATCAGAGTCAGGTTCTACGAACTGGATCCGTACAACCACGTCAACCACGCCACATACGTGCAGTACTTCGAGGTTGGCCGTGTCGACTTTCTTGGCAAGATCGGTTACCCAATGGATGAGCTAGCCGAGCAGGGTCTGCAGTTTGTGGTGACCGAGATCACAACCAAGTTCCTCAGGTCCGCTGGGCCCGAGGACGACTTGGTAGTCATCACCGAGGTTGCTGAGCTGCGCCGTGCGTCATCGGTGTGGTCCCAGCAGATCCTTCTCGGTGACGATGTGATCTGCACGCAGCGGATCAAGGCTGCGATCACCGACCTCGACAGTCGACCCGTGCGTGTGCCCAAACATCTCCAAGAAGCAATGAAGGCTGGCCCCCCGGGACTCTAGGCACGACGAAGCCGCCGACCTTTCGGTTGGCACACCATGTCGATAAAGCGTTGTCGGCTACTCGCTGTCGCCGCTGTCGCCGCTGTCGCCGCTGATGCCAGGGATGTTGGGCATTTCCACTCCGGCATCGAGGGCGTTTTTGTACGCCGCATATGCCCCACCGGCGGAGGCGATGATTCCGACAAACAGCCCAAATTTTGTGAAACTGGTCTGTGTCAGAAAACGGAGCAGAATAAGTGCCCCTCCAACAGCAGCAAGGATGGCCGCGAGTTTCTCGGATCCGATGTCCCCGGCTGAGATGTCCTGAATGTCCAGAGCCTTGAGCACAATGATGACCGTTGCCGCAATGGCGACGAGAGAACCACCCCAGGCAAGGAACCCGCTATTGAAAGCGCTGATGCTTGTCCCAAAACCGCCGATCGAAAACCCGTACCACGGCAGGAACAGGTTGATCACAAGCAACGCTCCAGCCCCTCCGGCGATTTTTTGGCTTTGACTCAGCTTTGAAAGGTCCACTTGATACCCACTTTGCTTTCTCAGAACGTTCAGCCAAGCGTAGCCGGACCGATTCGTCGCTGCCGAACCGATTCGTCATGGATGCAGAAGTAAAGGCGCTGATTGCTGTAGGGTCCGCTTTGTGTCGTGTGAGAGGTATTGAATGCGTGAACAAGTGATCGTTCGGTGGTCGGAGCTCGATGTTGAACGGCCGTTTGGAGTGGTCGTGAATGGCCTCGATTTGGTTGTTGTGCCGTGGGACGACGGCGAGAACGTGTCGGTTCTGTACGGTCGCTGTCTGCATCGCGGGGCGTTGTTGGGCGACGCAACCGTTGTTGGTGAGAACCTTGTGTGCGGGGTGCACGGATGGGACTTCCGGTACCGGACCGGGGTCAGCGGGTATGACCCGTCCGAGAAACTTCACCGGTTTTCGTCTTGGGTGCGGGACGATTCGGTGTTCGTGGATCTGGACGAGATTGATGCCTACCTAGCGGAGTATCCGCAACCGTTTGACCGCGACGCCTACCAAGGCGCCTTTCAGGACCACGTTGGCACCCCAATCGAGCCTCACATCAAAGCAATTCGGGAGATGGCCGGGCACGGTCTCGATCGTGTCGGCCACGATGGACCGATGGCGGCAATGGGAGTACCAGGGAGTGATCTGCCGCAGTGGGACGATGTCCAGATTGTTACGGCGCAACTTGCCAATCCACCACTGCTTGGAGACAGTCCAGTGGACACGTCGGTCGTCATCGGGCCGAACGCGGCCAAGCCTCTTCTCTTGGACATTCCGTTGTTCGTGTCCGACATGAGCTTTGGTGCGCTTTCTCGTGAGGCCAAGGTTGCCCTCGCAAAAGGGGCGGAGCTTGCCGGGACGGGGATTTGTTCGGGGGAGGGCGGGATGCTTGCTGACGAGCAGGCGGCGAACAGCCGCTACTTCTACGAACTTGCGTCGGCACGGTTTGGGTTCTCGTGGGACAAGATCGAGAACGTGCAGGCATTCCACTTCAAGGGTGGGCAGGCCGCCAAAACCGGTACGGGAGGTCACCTGCCGGGTCTCAAGGTGACGGTGGAGATCGCCGAGGTGCGAGGCCTTACCGCTGGCGAGGCCGCCGTCTCGCCTTCGCGGTTTCCGGAATGGACCGAACCTGAGCAGTTCGCCGAGTTCGCTGCGGAGGTACGAGAACGAACCGGGGGGATTCCGATCGGTTTCAAGCTGTCGGCACAACACGTCGAAGACGATCTCGAGGCTGCGCTCGAGGTGGGTGTCGACTATGTGATTCTTGATGGGCGTGGGGGAGCGACCGGTGCGGCGCCACTGTTGTTCCGTGACAACATATCGGTTCCGACGATCCCGGCGTTGGCGA